>UQRG01000018.1 GCA_900543365.1 uncultured Eubacterium sp.
GAGTAATATGAAAAAACTATTATTATTTTTACTATTATTTTTATTACCGATTACAGCTTGCCAAAGTTCAAAAAATCAGTATCCAACAATACAAGATAAACTAATGGCAATGACATCTTATAAAACAGATTGTACAATTATTTACATATCAAACAAAGGACAAAGAGAGTATACTACAACTCAAATGGCATCAAATGACGGTAGATATAGAATAGAAAAATAATATAATTGTATATGACGGAAAAATGGTATGGCATTACAACCCTAATTTAAAGGATAACAAAATAAGCATAAATCCACCGGATAAAATGGCAAGAAGGGAAATAATTCTTTTTTCTTTTATAGAAAATTATGTTAAAAGTAAGGATACAGGTGTTACTACAGCAAAACTTGATGAAAGTTTGTGTACTGTTCTTGAGGCAAAAATTCCGGGTGATAACACTTTTATGTTTACAGAAAAGCTATGGATAGATAATGAAACTAAAACTCCTCAAAAACTTATTATATATGATAAAGATAATAAGGAAAGAATAGTTGCAGAATTTAGCAATTTCGTATATAATTGTAATTTAAAGGATAAGGATTTTTCCATTCAATAATAAAGGAGAATGATTTTTTTGTACGAATATCACAGACTATTGGCAGAAATTAATCTTGATGCCATAGGAAATAACATAAGGGAAATAAGAAAATTAATAAAACCTAATACACAGCTTTTAGCAGTAGTTAAGGCTGATGCTTATGGTCACGGTGCAGAAGAAGTTGCAAAGGTTTGTCTTTATAATGGTGCAAATCAGCTTGCCGTTGCCACTTGCAATGAGGGAGTTCAAGTAAGACAGTGGAGTATACAAGTACCAGTTCTTATCTTGGGCAATACTGTTGAAGGTCAGCTTGAAACTGTAATAAATAACAACCTTACACAAGCTGTATTTAGATATGAAACTGCTAAGAAAATGTCAGATATAGCAGTTAAACTGAATAAAACAGCATTTATACATATTAAAATAGATACAGGTATGAGCAGAATAGGTTTTCTTCCAACAGAAGAATCTATTGATGAAATTGAAAAAATATTTGCTTTGCCTAATTTAAAAGTAACTGGTGTTTTTACACACTTTGCTACAGCTGATGAAAAGGATAAAACATTTACAAAGGTTCAGTATAAGCGTTTCAGATTTATAACTGATACCTTAAATGAAAAAGGATATACTGATTTTATAAGACATTGTGCTAATAGTGGTGCTATACTTGATATTCCTGAACTTCAGCTTGATATGGTTAGAGCAGGTATAATAATATATGGTATGTATCCCAGCAATCAAGTTACACACCCTATTAATTTAATACCTGCTATGAGCCTTAAGTCACAAGTAAGCTATGTTAAGTATCTTAATGAAAATGTAAGTGTAGGTTATGGCAGAACTTACTTTACTACTGGTAGAACTAAGGTGGCTACTATACCTATTGGATATGCTGATGGTTATTCCAGAGCTTTTTCTAATAAGGCTAGAGTAATAATTAATGGGCACTATGCTCCAATAATAGGTAATGTGTGTATGGACCAAATGATGGTTGATGTAACTAACATTACTGATGTTAAAGATGGTGACAGTGTTATTATAATGGGTAGTGATGGTAAAAATACTGTATCTGCAGAGGAACTTGCTAATATTGCTGGTACAATAAATTATGAAATTGTTTGCGATGTAGGCAAGAGAGTTCCAAGAGTATATGTTAAAAATGGTGAAGTTATAAAGGAAAGTGTCATAAAATAGTTGTGCTTTCTTATAAAATTAATTTTAAGGGTGAAAATATAAATACAGTTGTTTAAAACTAAATATATTGAGCATACTATCACATAAGAAGAAATTTTACCAAATAGGGTGTGATAATATGATTGTAAAAAGAGGAGATATTTTTTATGCTGACCTTAGTCCTGTTATAGGTTCTGAACAGGGAGGCATTAGACCGGTATTGGTTATTCAAAATGATGTTGGCAACAGATATTCACCAACTGTAATATGTGCTGCTATTACTTCACAGATAAATAAGGCAAAATTGCCTACTCATATTGAGGTAGCTGCTGCTCACTATTCTTTGTCTAAGGATTCTGTTATACTTCTTGAACAGTTAAGGACTATAGATAAAAGGCGTTTAAGAGAAAAAATTGGTTTTCTTGATGAGGCTATGATGAACAAAGTAAATAAGGGACTTGTAATAAGTCTTGGACTTCAGTAATTTACATAAGGGACTGTCTAAAATTGACAGTTCCTTAATTTTTATTATTATATGATATATTAGGTTATTCTAAAGTTGTATAATATGTACATTAAAGATACAAATAAAATAATATACATAGATATAGCAATTATTGAAATAGTATCGTTAAATGATAAAATTATACTATAATATACAATTTATCACAATAAAAAATCTGCCCTTATATAATATAAGAGCAGATAATTTAAAACTTATAAAGATTACTCGTCCTCGTCCTCATCTTCATATTCGTAATCTTCTTCATCCTCCCATTCTTCTTCGCTGTCAAGCATATCATCAATAGCTCCAACAACAACATCGAATTCTTCGTCAGACTCAATATTACTTAATTCAAAGCCGTCATCATTGTCGGCTTCGGCATATTCATAAATGAAAGATTCTTCACCATCTTCACTTACTAATGCAATATACTGCTTGTTTGGGTATTCCTCAACTTCAAAAACACCAATTACAATACACTTAACTTCTGTATTATCTTCAAGCATAAGTGTCATATACTGATGTTCGTGACCACAACCACAGTCATCACCGTGTTCGTGTGTATGTCCGTGTTCGTGTTCACAGCCACAGTTGCAAGTTTTGTTTTCCATATCTTCCATTTCAAAGCCTCCTTATAAATGTGATAAATTGATTATAGCATTAAATGCCATAAATTACAATTAAATATTGTGTAATTAATTGTTAATTTCATCGTCAGAATTTTTGTTTAATTCTTCTTTAAATTTCTTTCTGGCTTTAGCTGTCATTGCTATTCCTATTGCTCCAGCAATAATAATTGTAAAAACAAAAAGTGCAATAAACAAAATTATCGTTCCCATTGACATACCCATATTGTAGAGTTTAAAACCATAAAGTATTACGATAAAAATGGCTATTAAGGCTGTAACTATTTGTATTATAAGCAAGTTTTTTGTTAATTTTTTTGTCTTTTTATCCATATTATCCCTCCAATTTTATAATAACATATAGAGGGGGTTTTAGAAAGTATTTTTTGCTAAAATTTATATTTATTAATATCGTCTATATTTATTCCGGGGTGAAGGGCAATATTTATACTGTTGGCAATAATATTCACAATATTTTCCACTACAGCATCTACTTCCTTTGGAGTTACAAACATATTTTCTGTATATGGGTCAAGAACATCTTTAATAAGGGTATACTTTTCTTCTTCTGCAGTTTCCTTTAGCATATTGTAAAAGCTGGAACCTTTTTTGCTTTCTTTTAATAGGGCATCAATAACTTTTTCTATAGTGTCATTAGCCATTGTTGCAGCATCAACTACTGTAGGTACACCAATAGCAATAACTGGTACACCTAGACTTTCCTTATTTAATGTTTTTCTTTTGTTTCCTACACCTGCACCAGGAGCAACACCAGTGTTTGATAATTGAATAGTTGAATTTACTCGGGATACTTTTCTGGCCGCAAGGGCATCAATAGCAATAACAAGGTCTGGTTTTACTCTATCTGTAACACCTTTTACAACTTCTACTGTTTCAATACCTGTCATTCCCATTACACCAGGAGCAAGGGCAGCAACAGATGCAACTGAATTGTTAATATCAGTAGGTACAGTATCTTTAATATGCCTTGTTACAAGAATTTTATCTATAGCTTTAGGACCAAGAGAATCTGGTGTAATGTGAAGGTTTCCAAGACCGATAACAAGGGTAGTGTTTAAATTGTCAGGGCAAAGACTTTTTATTTTACTACTTAAAATTTCAATTAGTTTTTCGTGAGCTTCTATGTCATTTTCCTTTATAAATTCGCTTTCAAGAGTTATATAAGTGCCTATAGGTCTGCCCATTTGTTCAGAACCTTTTGAATTTTTAATTTCAACTACTGTAAGATTTGTGTTTTCTAACTTACATTTTTCTTTATTTACATTTATTCCATCAGGTGAATTACATATATTTTCGGCTATTTCCAATGCCAAATCTGTATATGGTGAAAATTTCATTTTATCATCTCCTTTTATTATATTTTTTATGAAAAATTGTAAAATATTCATTGACAAAAAATATAAAATAATATATAATAATTCAAGTGTGATTTGTTGGTGCAGTCGTTCTGCATCATTTAAACCCCTCTAATTTAAATTACACAATGTTAAAGTTTATATTATAGATTATATTTGTTTTATTTATTCAGGAGGAATACATTATGGCTAACATTAAGTCTGCTAAGAAGAGAATTTTAGTTATCAACAAAAAGACATTAAGAAATAAGATGGTTGCATCTGCAACAAAGACTGCTGTTAAGAAAGTTATTGTTGCTGTAAACGCTGGTGATAAGGCTGTTGCTACAGACGCTTTAAAGGCTGCTACTAAGGCTATTGATATGGCTTGTACTAAGGGTATCCTTCACAAGAACAATGCTTCTAGAAAGAAGTCTAGACTTGCTAAGCTTGTAAACAAGATGGCTTAATTTAAAATATTTGATTTTGTTGTTGACAAACTAATATTAATATTATATAATATGTTTATACAAGGGCGTTGAAGCTATAGGCTTCGATGCCTTATTTTGTTTTTATGAGTTTTTTCAGCTTGAGTTGTGCGTTGTTCAAGCGGTATCCCCTTTTTATTTAATTTTACAAAACTTAAACATTTAAATAAAGATTCCTTCCTCTGTGCTTTTATTTATTTGTTGTGCTACAGTAGATTTTTTGTGGCAGACAAAATAGAGCTTCAACGCCTTGTATAAAAATAACGGGTTTAGTATACCCGTTATTTCTGGCTGTCGAAAAAGTCGACAGCCTTGAAAGAAATGTTCCCATTTCTTTCATTATGCTAAGGTAGGGACCAGCCGTGTATTTTGCGTTCTTGCTATGCAAGTACACAAAATAGTCCCTGTCCTCGGTCGGGCAAAGCTCGACCTGCGGATTAAAGTCTGCGACAATTTAAATTTGTACAATAAAATTTTATGTAAATTGCATAATTTTTTGATTATTTTAGTTTTTTAGTTATTTTCGGCAAAATCTGCAAATTCTCTTAACTTATTACAAAGACCAGTATATCGACTTACTTCTCTATTATTATCAACCATTTTGTATATTGTGTTTTCTACACCGGCAATAACAGCAAGTTGCTTTGCTCTTGTAAGTCCAGTGTATAATAAATTTCTTGACATAAGCATATCAGGTCCATTTAATAGAGGCATAACAACAGCCTTGTATTCACTACCTTGACTTTTGTGTATTGTTACAGCATAGCTTAAGTCTATTTCGTCCATTTGAGTGAAATCATAATGGACAATTTTGTTGTCATCAAAAAGTATTTCAATATATTCATTGTCTAAATCCATATATGTTATTATACCTTCGTCACCATTAAACACACCTACACCATCTTCTGTTATCTTACCTTTTTCAACAATTTTCCATTCAACATTGTAGTTGTTTTTTATTTGCATTACTTTGTCACCTTCTCTAAACTTAATACCTCTAAATTCTTTCTCTCTTTTATTTGATGAAGGTGGATTAAGAGCATCTTGTAATAGAGCGTTTAATGCATTAACACCTAAAGGGGATTTTCGCATTGGAGTAAGTACTTGTATATCTTTTATAGGGTCACATTGTAAATACTTAGGTAGTCTAACAGACACAAGGCCAACTATAAGTGAGCTTAGTTCTTGGGTATTATTTCTACGCATAAAGAAAAAGTCTTTATCTTTTTGCTTAAGGTCTGGATACTCTCCTTTATTTATTTTGTGAGCATTTGTAATAATAGCACTTTCTTGTGCTTGTCTAAAAATTTCTGTAAGTTTGCATACTTTTATTACATCAGAGTTTATAATATCTCTTAATACATTACCAGGGCCTACTGATGGCAACTGATTGCTGTCACCAACGATTATTAACCTTGTACCCTGAGGTATTGCTTTAAGTAGTGAGTGCATAAGTAATATGTCTATCATTGAGCTTTCGTCAATAATAATAACATCAGCCTCAATTGGATTATCTTCATCTTTTTCAAAGGTCTGACTTCTGGAATTTTCATTTACAAAGTTAATACCTAAAAGTCTGTGTATTGTCTGTGCTTTGTGACCGGTAGCTTCTTCCATTCTTTTGGCTGCTCTGCCTGTAGGTGCAGCAAGTTCAATTTCGTAGCCTTCTGCCTCACAAAGTTGTATAATAGCATTAATAATAGTTGTTTTACCAGTACCAGGACCACCGGTTATAACAAGTACACCATTTTCCATAGCCGATTGTATAGCATTTCTCTGCTGTGGAGCAAATCTTATTTTGTTTATATTTTCAAGGGCATCTATTTCGTTGCCGTAATTATAAATACTATCAAGATTTATGGAACTAAGTTCATATAATTTTCTTGAAACATAGCCTTCTGCATAGTAGAAAAAATTAAGATATACTCTTGTAGAATTTTCGGTCTTTTCTATCCATATTTGACTTTCAATGTGCATACTAGTAAGCTCTGTTGATATTATTTCAGGTGTAATTTGTAAAAGCTCTGAGGTTTTTTCAACAACTTCTTCAATAGGTAAATATACATTACCGTTGTTAGCACCGAAATTTAAAATATACTTAACACCAGCTCTTATTCTAAAAGGTGAATCCTTTGAAATACCAACATTTTCAGCTATTTTATCGGCAATTTTAAAGCCTATACCAAAAATATCTTCTGCAAGTGAATAAGGATTTTTTCTAACAATATCTATTGTTTTATCCTTGTATTTTTTGTATATTCTTATAGCATAAGAGGGAGAAATGCCATATTCACCTAAAAAGAGTAAGGCGTGTCTTTCTTCTGTTTTTTCTCTATACATTTCACCTATTGACATTGCTTTTTCTCTGCTTATACCTCTAAGTTCGGCAAGCCTTTCTGGTTCAGCATCCATTATTGTTAGTGTAGCCTTGCCAAATTTGTCAACAATTTTTTTAGCAATTTTAGGTCCAATACCTTTTATAACACCACTAGCTAAATATAGTTCAATTGCTCGTTCTGAACGAGGTTCTGTTTTTTCACATATCTCAATATTAATTTGTTCACCATAAAAGTGATGAGTAACAACACTACCAGTTACTTTTACACTTTCACCTTGACTTATTGATGGAGCATAGCCAACACAGGTCATTTCTTCATCTTCCCTGTCTTTTATATCTGTAACAGTAAAAATAGCATATCCATTTTCATTGTTGTAAAATGTGACCTTTTCAACTATGCCTTCTATAGTAAGTGTATTCATATTGTCAATCCTTTGTTATAATGCTTTACTTTTATTTATTATTATTTTATACTTTATTTCTTTACTTTGCAAGTATCTATTTGACTTGTTAAATTTAATGTAAAATTCGATTGATTATTGTATTAAAATCTGTTATTATATAAATATAATTGCTTTTACTGTGCTTGTATTAGCAGTAAAACAAAATAATATTATCAAAATTAACTTATTAAGCGAGGTAATAAAAATGGAAAAGCTTGATTTACTTTATGTTGGTAAGGCTAAGAAGGTATATGCAACAAATGACCCAACACTTTGTATTTTTGAATATAAAGATGATGCGACTGCTTTTAATGGTCAGAAAAAGGGCTCATTTGAAGGCAAGGGTATTATTAACAATCAGATGGCTAATTTTATATTTAGACTTCTTGAAAAAGAAGGCGTTAAGACTCATTTAGTAGAAGAAATTTCGCCAAGAGAAACTCTTGTTAAAAAGGTTGATATTATTCCTCTTGAAGTTATAGTTAGAAATATAGCTGCTGGTTCTTTCTCTAAGAGGTATGGTGTTAAAGAGGGTACTCCTTTTGTTGCTCCTACTCTTGAGTTTAGTTACAAAAATGATGAGCTTGGTGACCCACTTATCAATGATTATCAGGCTATTGCTTTAGGTATTGTAACTAAGGAAGAAATTGATGTTATTTCTGATATGGCATTTAAGGTAAATGAGGCACTTAAGAAGATTTTCTTAAACATTGGCATTAAACTTGTGGACTTTAAGATTGAGCTTGGCAAGACTTCTGATGGCGAAATTGTTCTTGCTGATGAAATTAGCCCAGATACTTGTAGACTTTGGGATGCAGAAACTAACAAGAAGCTTGATAAGGACAGATTTAGACTTGATTTAGGTGAATTTGGTGATGTTTATAGAGAAGTTTGGGGAAGACTTACTGAATTTTATAAGTAATTAATTGTTTTATTATTGGAGGTAAACATAATGGCTAAACTTCACGAAGAGTGTGGCGTATTTGGTATTTTTGATCCAGAGGGTAATCCTGCTGCCACTACCTATTATGGCCTTGTAGCGTTACAGCATAGAGGTCAGGAAGGTTGTGGTATAGCTGTTAATAGAGATAGAGAAATTTATCATTATAAAGACTGTGGTCTTGTTAATGAAGTATTTAATGAAGAAATTATAGGCAAGCTTAAAGGTAGAATGGCTATTGGTCATGTAAGATATTCTACTGCAGGTGGTTCTGCAAGAGAAAATGTTCAACCTTTAGTACTTAGATATATTAAGGGGCAGCTTGCAATAAGTCACAATGGTAATGTAACTAATACTGCTGAAATTCGTAAGGATTTAGAGAAAAATGGTGCAATTTTCCAAACTACAGCAGATACAGAAATTATTGCTTACTTAATTGCTAGAGAAAGAATAAATGCACCATCTATTGAAGAAGCTGTTAAGAGAGCTATGCGTCAGCTTAAGGGTGCTTTCTCTCTTCTTGTTATGAGTCCTAACAAAATGGTGGCTGCAAGAGACCCTTGGGGTTTTAGACCTCTTTCAATAGGTAAAAGAGATAAGGCAATTCTTTTTTCGAGTGAAACTTGTGCATTTGATGCTATTGATGCAGAATATGTTAGAGATGTAGAACCAGGTGAAATAATTACTATTGAAAATGGCGAAGTGAGAAGTGATAAAGAACTTTGCAATACTCAAAAATCTAGCTTATGTATATTTGAACATATTTATTTTGCTAGACCGGATAGTACTATTGCTAATGAAGTAGTACACGAATGTAGAAAAAGAGCTGGTGCTTTTCTTGCTCAACAGTCACCTGTTGATGCTGATATTGTAATAGGTGTGCCAGATTCAGGCTTATCTGCTGCTCAGGGTTATTCTGAATACAGTGGCATTCCTATTGATACCGGATTTATTAAGAATAAGTATATTGCGAGAACATTTATTAAGCCAACTCAGGCTGATAGAGAAATTGCAGTTAAACTTAAACTTAATGTACTTCAAAGTGCAGTTAAGGGTAAAAGAGTTATTATGGTTGATGACAGTATTGTAAGAGGTACTACAAGTGGTAGAATTGTTAAACTATTAAGAGATGCAGGGGCTAAGGAAGTTCATGTTAGAATATCTGCTCCACCATTTACTTGGCCTTGTTTCTTTGGTACAGATATTCCTGACAGAAGTCAGCTTATTGCTAATAAGTATTCAATTGAAGAAACTGCTAAAATTATTAATGCAGATTCTCTTGACTACTTAAGTCTTGATAATTTGCATAAGATTGCACCTAATAGTAGCTGTGGTTTCTGCGATGCTTGTTTTACAGGTAAGTATGCTGTTGATGTAGACCACCTTTTAGATTAATTTTTAAGATTATAAAGTAAAATTTTGATTATATTATTTCCCTTTCTAAAAGAAAGTGACAATGGAGGATTAAAATGAAAAACGAATACGAAAGTCCCCTTAATTCAAGATATGCCAGCAAAGAAATGAAAGAAGTATTTTCTCCTGATACTAAGTTTAAGACTTGGAGAAAGCTTTGGATTGCTCTTGCTGAAACTGAAAAGGAACTTGGTCTTGATATTACTCAAGAACAAATTGATGAATTAAAGGCTCATAAAGATGAAATTAACTACGATGTTGCAAGAGAAAGAGAAAAACTTGTTCGTCACGATGTTATGGCTCATGTTTATGCTTATGGCACACAGTGTCCTAAAGCTAAAGGTATTATTCACTTAGGTGCAACAAGTTGTTTTGTAGGTGATAATACTGATGTTATTCTTATGGTTGAGGCTATGAAGATAATTAGAAAGAAGGTTCTTTCTGTTATTAATAAGCTCTCTAAATTTGCTATGGAATATAAAGATATGCCAACACTTGGCTTTACTCACTTTCAAGCAGCCCAGACTACTACTGTAGGTAAGAGAGCTACTTTATGGATTCAGGATTTAATGATGGACCTTGAACAAATTGACTTTGTACTTGCTAATGCAAAACTTTTAGGTTCAAAGGGTACTACTGGTACTCAGGCATCATTTATGGAACTTTTTGAGGGAGATACTGACAAAGTTAAAAAGCTTGATAAAATGATTGCCGAAAAACTTGGTTATAGTGGTGTATTTGCTGTTAGTGGTCAGACTTATACAAGAAAGTTAGATTCTATATTTGCTAATGTTTTAAGTGGTATTGCACAAAGTTGTACTAAGTTTTCTAACGATATGAGATTACTTCAGCACTTAAAGGAAATGGAAGAACCATTTGAAAAGAACCAGATTGGTTCATCTGCTATGGCGTACAAGAGAAATCCTATGAGAAGTGAAAGAATGGCATCTCTTGCAAGATATATTATGGTTGATGCCTTAAATCCTGCTATTACTGCTGCTACTCAGTGGTTTGAGAGAACTCTTGACGATAGTGCTAACAAGAGAATTGCTATTCCAGAGGCTTTCCTTGCTTGTGATGCTATTTTAAATATTTATATTAATGTTTCAGTTATTGAGAGAAGACTTATGGAAGAACTTCCATTTATGGCAACTGAAAATATTATGATGGATGCTGTTAAAAATGGTGGAGACAGACAGGAACTTCACGAAAGAATAAGAGAGCTTTCAATGGAGGCTGCTGCTGTTGTTAAGCAACAGGGGGGTAAGAATGACCTTATTGAAAGAATTGCTAAGGAGCCAATGTTTGGTATGAGTCTTGAAGATTTACAGAAGGTTCTTGAGCCTAAGAACTTTGTAGGTCGTGCTCCACAGCAAGTTGAAGAATATATTACTGAGCAGGTTAAGCCTGTTCTTGATGAAAATAAGGACAGTCTTATTGATGATGCAGAATTGACTGTCTAAGGAGGGTTTTTGTAATGATAAGAGCTATTGTAGGTGCTAACTGGGGTGATGAAGGTAAGGGTAAAATTACTGATATGTGTGCTGACCAGTCTGATATTGTTGTAAGATATCAGGGTGGTGCTAATGCCGGTCATACTATTATAAATGAACACGGCAGATTTGCACTTCATCAGCTTCCAAGTGGTGTTTTTCACGAGCATATAACTAATGTTATTGCCAACGGTGTTGCTCTTAATGTAGCGTCATTAAAGGAAGAAATGCAGACTATTATTGATGCCGGCATTAAGTTTAATCTTCTTATAAGTGACAAGGCACAGGTGCTTATGCCTCATCATGTACTTATGGACACTTATGAAGAAGAAAGACTTGGGGATAAGAAGTTTGGTTCAACTAAGAGTGGTATTGCACCTTTCTTTGCTGATAAATATTCTAAGGTTGGTGTACAGGTTTGGGAGCTTTATGATAAGGACTTCCTTCTTGACAAGCTTGAAACTATGTACGAAAAGGTAAATGTACAGTTTAAGTATCTTTACAACAAAGAGCCTATTGATTATATGGATGTTTACAAGACACTTTGTGAATACGCTGATTTTATTAAGCCTTTTGTTGCTGATACATCTAAGTTTTTAAGAAATGCTATTAAGGAAAATAAGAATATTTTATTTGAAGGTCAGCTCGGTTCTTTAAAGGATACTGACCACGGTATTTACCCTTATGTTACTAGTTCATCTACTCTTGCTGGTTATGCAGCAGTTGGTGCAGGTGTTCCACCTTATGCTATTGATAATATAACTGTTATTACTAAGGCTTATTCATCTGCTGTAGGTGCAGGTCCTTTTGTGTCTGAGTTATTTGGTGAGGAAGCTGATGAACTTAGAAGAAAAGGTGGTGACAAGGGTGAGTTTGGAGCAACAACTGGTAGACCTAGAAGAGTAGGTTACTTTGATGCTGTTGCAACAAGGTATGGTTGTGAAATTCAGGGTGCTACTGAAGTTTGTATGACTTGTCTTGATGTTTTAAGTTATATGGATACTCTTTATGTTTGTACAGGTTATGAGTATGATGGTAAAGTATATAAGGATTTCCTTACTACTGATAAGCTTTATAAGGCTAAACCGGTATATGAAACTCTTCCAGGCTGGAAGTGTGATATTAGAGGTATAAATAATTATGATGAGCTTCCAAAAGAGGCTAAGGATTATGTTGAGTTTATTGAAAAGGAACTTGGCGTAAAGATTTCTATGGTAAGTAATGGTCCTAAGCGACACGAAATTCTTTATAGATAATAGATAAGGGTATTATTTGTAGGGATATACCAACGCACCCAATTTACACAATATATACAAAAATTAGGTATAAATTTGAAAATATTAGGCTTAATTAATGAATTGCCTAAAAATTGAAATTTGTAGTTGACAAAGAAAGTATATTTGAGTATAATAGGTATCAGAACAAGGGTGTTTGAATACTATGTATTCGGACACCTATTTTTTTATTTTAACTGGCAGCTTTTCTGCTAAAAATATAATTTTGAAAATTGGAAGGAGATTTTTAGAAATGGCAAAGTACACTAAGGAACAAATTATTAGAATTTGTGATGAGCAGGATGTAGAATTTATAAGACTTCAGTTTATTGATGTTTTAGGTATACCTAAGAATATAGCAGTAACTCGTTCTCAGTTAGAGAAGGTTCTTGAAGATGGCATGATGTTTGATGGTTCTTCTATTGAAGGTTTTGCTAGAATTGAAGAGTCAGATATGTATTTAAGACCAGACCTTGATACATTTGTTATTTATCCTTGGAGACCACAGAAGGGTAAAGTAGCAAGATTTATTTGTGATGTATATGACAGCAAAAATGAAAAACCA
This sequence comes from uncultured Eubacterium sp., assembly GCA_900543365.1. Taxonomy (GTDB): domain Bacteria; phylum Bacillota; class Clostridia; order Lachnospirales; family CAG-274; genus Gallispira. The sequence continues at coordinate 13,195 of UQRG01000018.1, forward strand.
TTTGAAGGTGACCCAAGAAGTATCTTAAAGAGACAGATGGCTGAGGCTGAAAAGTTAGGTTATACTTTTAATGTAGGTAACGAGTGTGAGTTCTTCTTATTTAAGACTGATGAAGACGGAAGACCAACTACTGATACTAATGACGAAGCAGGTTACTTTGACCTTGACCCAGTTGATTTAGGAACTGATGCAAGAAGAGATATTTGTTTAACTCTTGAGCAGATGGGATTTGAAATTGAAGCATCTCACCACGAGGTTGCTGAGGGTCAGCACGAAATCGACTTTAAGTATGCTGATGCTTTAACTACTGCTGATAATGTAGTAACATTTAGAATAGCTGTTAAGACTATGGCTAAGAAGTATGGTTTACACGCTACATTTATGCCAAAGCCAATATTTGGTATTAATGGTTCTGGTATGCACACTAATATGTCTTTATTCAAAGATGGTAAGAATGCTTTCTTTGACCCAACAGCTGAGTTACAGTTATCTGACACAGCTTATAGCTTTATTGCTGGTGTATTAAAGCATGTTGCTGGTATTACTGCTATTACTAATCCACTTGTAAACTCTTATAAGAGATTAGTCCCAGGTTATGAAGCTCCTTGCTATATTGCTTGGTCAGCATCTAATAGAACTGATATTATTAGAATTCCTGCTTCAAGAGGTGCAGGTACTAGAGTTGAGTTAAGAAGTCCAGACCCTGCAACTAATCCATATCTTTGTTTAGCTTGTTGTTTAGCAGCAGGTCTTGATGGTATTAAGAACAATTTACCAGCTCCAGCTAGTGTTGATGTAAACTTATTTAAGTCTACTCAGGAAGAAAGAGATGCTCTTGGTGTTAAGAATCTTCCAGGTAGCTTATATGAGGCTCTTCAGGTTATGGAAGAAGATGGTCTTGTTAAGGAAGTACTTGGTGAGCACGCTTATAAGGCATTCTATACTTCTAAGAAGGTTGAATGGGATGCATTTAGAATGTATGTTAGCCAGTGGGAACTTGATAACTATTTAACAGTATACTAATATTGAAACTATTTAATATATAATGTTTTTATAAAAGGGATTCTGATATGCAGAAGCCCTTTTATTATTGAAAAAATCAAATAGGAATATTGAAATTTAGGAATGTATCCTTAGTGTTTAAAACTAATAAAATTAAGTTTTTTATGCTTTTTTTATTGATATATTAAGTTTTATGTGTTAAAATATAAAAAAATTAAAAACATTAAAAAGGAGTCCTTGATATGAATAACAATATTTTTATAGCTTTTGACAATAAAAAAACGGCTGTAGCTATTGCAAAGATACTTATTGAAAATGGAAATAATATTGTGTCTATTTCTAAATCGTATGTTGAGCTTATAAATTCTCTTCGTTATTATCCAGCAGGAATTATAATTACAGCCTGTTCTTTTGATAATGTTAGAAATGAGAAAATAATTGACGAAATTCCTGATGATTTTAATATACTTGTATTAGGTACTAAAACTCAGCTTGATGATTTTCCAGATTACAGAGTGTTTAAGTTATCAACTCCTTTGCAAAAAAATGATTTAATATGTTTATGACTATGGATACAAAGTACAAACCAACAGTACATAAAAATATAAATGAAGAAAAAATTATTAAAAGGGCTAAAAGCTTTTTAATTGATGTATATTCTATGACTGAAAGTCAGGCCTATAGATATATGCAGAAAAAAAGTATGGATACAGGTAGAAAACTTGTTGATATAGCTAGAATAATATTAGATATTTAAAGTAAATATTGTTTAATTTGGCTAGTCAGTTAATTTTTTGAAAAATTAATCAAAATTGATTTGAGCTGAATATTTCTTTAATATATTAAATAATATACTAAAATACACCTGACATTTATAAATGAAAATATCAGGTGTGTTTTAGTATATTTAATAAATACCGTCACAGCCGTTTAAAGCTCTCAAAAGAATGTTGCTTAACTCATCAAGGACAGTATCGCAATTAGCTTCAGTTATATTTTGTGTAATACCTCCCATATTAATATTTATGTTAGACTTAGTATTAGAATTTGAATTAGTAGTTATAGTATCACCATTACTTAAGTTATCCACATAGTTATAAATTTCTTTGAAATCACTATTGTTGTGGAAAAACTTTAAGTTATCAACGGGGTAATGCACTTTATCCACAGAGTTTTCAGACTTATCCACAAAATCGGTGTAAAAGTCTTTAGTATTAGCTATATTACTTATGTTTTCGTTGTGGATATTGTCAAAATATGTATTGGGAACATTGTTTAAAATATTGTTTATATTGCTAATATTGTTGATATTTTCTAGTGTTTTTCCATTATTATACATATAATTTATATTGTTTATATTTTTCACCTGATTATCCACATATTCACATAAATTTTCAATATTTGACATAATGTTATTTTTTTTGTTCACATTGTTATTAACAAACAATGTTGATAAGTTGTTGTAATTGTCTATACTTTTATTTATATTATTTATTGAGTTTATTATACTTAAAATACTATTCATAGTTACCTCCTTATGGTAATGTTATTGTTGTTCCAATATTTATTTTATTAGGATCTGATATAACATTTTTGTTGTTTTCATATATAGTTTTCCATTTGCTACCATCGCCATACTTTTTTTTGGCGATTATCCAAAGGCTGTCACCAGATTGAATTGTGTATTGTGTATTGTTTGTTGTAGTATTTGTGGTAACTTT
>UQRG01000019.1 GCA_900543365.1 uncultured Eubacterium sp.
TCATTGTAATATTGTGGTCAATAGCAAACTGCATTTCTTCCTTGGAAACATTGTTGCTAATATAAAAAATTTGTTCTGGCTTAAACCCAGCCTTTAATTCAACAAAGATTTCACCAGGACTCATTGCATCTACATTTAATCCTTCTTCTTTTACAATTTCAAGAAAAGCTAAATTGCTGTTAGCTTTAGCAGAGTAATTAATACTAAAGTGAGGATACTTAACAAGATTCTTAATATCCCTACATCTTTCTCTCAAAATCTTTTCATTATAGACATAAAGAGGACTACCAAACTTAGCAGTTAAGTCAGCAGGTTTATTGCCCATAAAGAAGTTCACAGAATCAGTTACTTTTGTGTTAATTTTTCCCATTTTTGTATTTCCTTTCTTTTGTTATATTGAGTAAAAATGCTTAATTTTGTCAATTCTAGCTGACATATTAACAAGCATTAAATCAGCAACGGTGATAGCTGCCATAGCTTCAACAACAACAACAGCTCTAGGAACAACAATAGGGTCGTGACGACCGGATATTGTAATTTCGGTATTTTCGCCGCTGTTATTAATTGTTTTTTGTGGTTGTGCAATAGATGGTGTAGGTTTAAATGCAACTCTAAAATTAATATCCGAGCCATCAGAAAATCCACCTAAAACACCACCGGAATGATTTGTTTCTTTTTTTATTTTGCCATTATCCATATAAAAATTATCATTGTTATATGAACCATAGCTTTCAGCAGCACTAAAGCCGTTACCAAATTCAATTCCTTTAGTTGCACCAATAGACATAATAGCCTTTGAAATTGATGCATCGATTTTATCAAATACAGGTTCTCCAATACCGATAGGTAAGCCTGATATACTGCACTCAACAATACCACCAACAGAGTCACAATTCTCTATTGCTTTATCTAAAAGTTCAGCAGCTTTTTCAGCAGCCTTTTTATCTGGCATATAAAGTGGATTGTTATTACATTCATTTAAATCTATATTTTCAACTTTTATATTACCAATAGCAGTAGTGTAGGCTTTTATATTAATTCCTAGTTCTTGTAAAAGTTTTCTAGCAACTGCGCCAGCAGCAACTCTAGCAGATGTTTCTCTGCCAGATGAACGACCACCACCTCTATAATCTCTAAAACCATATTTAGTTTCAAAACCTAAGTCTGCGTGACCAGGTCTATATACATTGCATATATTAGAATAATCACGTGAACGCTGGTCTTGGTTAAATATAATTAATGAGATAGGAGTACCTGTAGTTTTGCTGTCAAATACACCTGACATTATTTCAACCTTGTCACCTTCTTGTCTTTTAGTACCATATTTATTGGCACCAGGCTTTCTTCTATCCATATCCTTTTGTATATCTTCTTCGCAAAGGGGGATACCAGCAGGACAGCCATCAATAACTACGCCTAAACCTTTTCCGTGAGATTCTCCCCAAGTAGTGATTTTAAATATATTGCCATAGGTTGAACCTGACATATTTTCACCTCTTAATAAATAATTTTCTTGAAATCTCTTTAAAAAGAGATTATACTATATCCAAGTGGTTTTATATTTAAATATTGTTATAAAGATACAATAATTCAAATAATGTATAATCAAAAACATTTTATCATTTTTTTTGTATTTTTACAACAGTTTTTTGTATAATTTAAGGAGATTATGATGTGAAATTTTTTTTTAGTAGATTAAAAGATACTCAAATTATTATGTTGGGCTTTTTTATTACTATATTAATAGGTGCTTTTTTACTTATGTTGCCTTTATCATCAGCTTCAGGTCAGTGGACAGGTTTTATTGATGCCTTTTTTACATCTACTTCGGCTGTATGTATTACAGGTCTTGCGGTTTTGCCGACAGCAGAACATTGGTCAACAATAGGTCAATGTATTATTTTAGCCCTTATTCAAATTGGTGGATTGGGTTTTATGAGTATAGTTACTATTATATTTGTTGCTGTAAGAAAAAGGATAACTCTTAGAGAGAGAAGCGTAATTAGAGAAGCTTTAAACATTAATCAACACGGAGGAGTTGTAAATTTTGCTAAATATATAGTAAAATTTACATTAGTTGTTGAATTTATAGGAGCTTTTATATTAAGCATAAGGTTTATACCGGAGTTTGGCTTAAAAAGTGGTATTTATAAGGGCATATTTCATTCAATATCAGCTTTTTGCAATGCGGGGTTTGATGTTATTGGCAATAGAAGTCTTATGGACTACTCCAATGATTTTGTTATTAATATAGTCATTATGCTACTTATTATAATAGGCGGATTGGGCTTTCCAGTGGCACAAGATATGATTGAAATGTTTTATCATATTTTTGTTAAAAAATATAGCTTTAAATTTTCTTTCGGCAGATTAAAGCTACAATCTAAAATAGCTTTAATAACAACAATAATATTAATTGTTAGTGGGGCATTGGCTATATTTATTTTTGAATATAACAATATTAAAACTTTGGGTAGTATGAATATTTATGGTAAGGTCATATCTTCGTTTTTTCAATCAGTAACATTAAGAACTGCCGGATTTTGTAGTATAGACCAAGGAGCAATGAACTATTCGTCCAAATTAATCAGCTCTGTACTTATGTTTGTTGGTGGCTCTCCAGCAGGTACAGCAGGTGGTGCAAAAACTGTAACTATGGCAATTTTATTTTTTGCTGTTTTTTCATTAATAAAAGGCAAAGATGAAATTAATGCTTACAATAGAACAATTGGTTTTGATATGTTACAAAAGGCTTTGTCTGTCGTTATTATGATGCTTACTGTTATAGTAATATCAGTTGTTGTACTTTCAATTACAGAAACTAGTCTTTTAGTTGCAAATGGAGGAAAGTTTGAAATTTTAGATGTATTTTATGAAACAGTATCTGCTATTTGCACAGTTGGAGTTACAACAGGTGTTACACCATTATTATCTTCAGCAGGCAAAATAGTAATTATAATATGTATGTACATTGGTAGAATTGGACCTATTACTCTTGCTATTTCTTTATCAGGTAAGGGAATAAATAAAAATTCCATTCATTATCCAGAAGGGAATGTAATTGTAGGTTAGGAGGTCTGGCAAAATGAAAAATAAACAGTTTGCAGTTATTGGGTTAGGCAGATTTGGTACTGCAGTAACTAAAACTTTAGTCGAAAATGGTTACGATGTGTTATGTTGTGATAAAGATATGTCAATTGTTAAAAGAATTGAACCTTTTGTAACTAAGGCAATTCAGATTGATGTTATGAATGAAAATGCTATAGAATCATTAGGTTTAAGCAATTTTGATGTTGTAGTTATTGCCATAGGTGATAGCCTTGAAGCTAGTGTAATGGCAACAATGTATGCAAAGGAAGCAGGGGTTAAAACAATTATTGTTAAGGCTCAAAATTTGTCTGAAAAGAAGTTACTTGAAAAAATTGGAGCTGACAAAGTTATAATGCCAGAGGTAGATTCTGGCAAAAGGCTTGCAATTAATTTAATAACAACAAATGTAATAGAATATATAAGTTTTTCAGAAAAATTTGCAATAGCAGAAATATCACCATTAAAAGAATGGATAGGCAAAACTCTTGCTCAAATTAATATTAGAGCAAAGTATGGTTTTAATGTAGTTGCAATAAAGGAAAAAGATAATGTTATTGTAACACCTAATCCTAATGCTATTATTAATGATATATCTATACTTGTCATTATAGGCGAAAGTAGTCAAATTCAAAAATTTAATTAGAGGTTAATATGGAACAATATATTGATAGTATTCATAATAAGGTTATAAAAGAAATAAATGCCCTTAAAAATAAAAAAGATAGGGAAAAAAGAGGTCTTTTTATATTAGAGGGTGATAGATTAATATCAGAAATAAATGAAAATTGGGAAATAGAGTATGTAGTAGTAAGTAAAAGTTATGATGGCAATATAGAAAAATATAATAAGGTTTATATAGTATCTGAAGATATGTTTTCTAAAATATCTGAAACAGTTACTCCACAAGGTATAATGGCTGTTTGTCATATAAATAATTTTGATGAAACAAAAATTGAACATAAAGAAAATCCCTTTTATATTATACTTGAAAATGTTATGGATCCAGGTAATATGGGTACTATTATTAGAACTGCTGATGCCTCTGGTGCTGATGGTATATTTTTAAGTAAGGGTTGTGTTGATATATACAATCCTAAGGTTATTAGAGCAACTATGGGTTCTATTTTTCATCTTCCCATTTATAGAAATGTTAATGTAGTTGATGTTGTTAAAGATTTTAATAGCAGGAATATTACAACATTAGCAGCTCATTTAAAAGGTGATAAAACACCTTATAATGTTAATATGAAAAAAGGTTGTGCTGTAATAATTGGTAATGAGGCTAATGGTTTAAGTGATGAGTTAAGTAATAATGCAACTTGCCTTGTTAAAATTCCTATGCCAGGTAGGGCTGAAAGTATGAATGCAGGAATTGCGGCAGGTATACTTATTTATGAGGCAGTTAGACAAAGGTTAGGTGATTAATTTGAAAAGAATAAGTTGGGATGAATATTTTATGAGTATGGCAGAACTTGCAAGCAAGCGTTCCTCTTGTTTAAGACGACAAGTTGGTGCTGTAATAGTTAAAAATAATCAGGTACTTGCAACTGGGTATAATGGTGCACCTAAAGGACTTCCTAATTGTTGCGATTTGGGAAAATGCTTAAGAAAGGAAATGGGTATTCCTAGTGGTGAAAGACAAGAACTTTGTCGAGCTGTACACGCAGAAAACAATGCAATTACTCAATGTGCAGTAAATGGTGTAAGTTGTAAGGGTGGTACACTTTATGTAACTGCCAGTCCTTGTATTATGTGTACAAAGCAGTTAATTAATGCGGGCATTATAAGAATTGTTGCGAAAGAAATGTATCCAGAAAATATGGGTAGACAGATGCTTGAAGAAAGTGGAATAATTTTTGAATTATTTAATGAAATAAATTAAGAATTAGCCGACAGTATTCTGTTGGCTAATTCGGTGTATAATAGCAAATTTACTTGTATATATGCTTAAGTTGTGTTAAAATCTATATTAGTTTTTATAGGAGGTAATAAAATGAAGATTAATTTTAAAAGAGTCATAAGTGCTGTGCTTTCGGCAACTATGCTTATTGGCTCTGTGCCGGCTTATGCTTTAAATCAGTCGAAAACAACTACTATAACTGTAGGAAAAGATGGTGATTGTGATTACAAAACAATACAGGAGGCAGTAAACTCTATTAAAGATACGCCTACAGAAAAATATAGGGCAGTTATTAGAATTAATCCTGGTGTGTATAATGAAAGTGTGACTATTGATAAGCCTTATGTTACTTTTACAAATGGAAGAAAAACTGGTGATGTAGTTATAACTTATGATAAGGCAAATGGACATTCTGATAAATCTAAGAATTTTGGAACAGATAAAACTGCAACAGTAACAGTATCAGAGTCTGCAACTGGATTTAAGGCAGAAAATATAACATTTGTTAATTCCTACAATATAGATGAACCTGATAATGACAAGAGAAAGCAGGTTCAAGCTGTTGCTCTTGAAACTATTGCCGATAGAGTGGTTTTAGATAATTGTAAGTTTATTGGCAGACAGGATACATTATATTTAAAAGGTGCATCTAAGGGTCAAAATGTTGCTGGTGCTAATTCAGCCAGAGTATATTTAAATAACTGTTATGTTGAAGGTACTGTTGACTTTATATTTGGTGATGCAACAGCTTATTTTAATAAATGTAATATAAATATGGCATATTATAAAAATGGTGGACATTTTACAGCACCAAATACAACTCTTTATAATATTGGTTATGTATTTAATGAATGTAAACTTACAGTAGATAAAAAGTTCACAAGTAATATGGCTGACCAAATTGATTTAGGTAGACCTTGGCAGTGTGATAGTGCGTATCCAAACTCTGGTTCTAATTCAGTTTACATTAATTGTACTATGCCGGAAATAATGAATAGTAAGGGATTTAGTCTTTGGGATAGCAGTACTGTAACAAATAAGGTTAGATTTTATGAATATGGTTCAAAAACGCCTAATGGTCATACTATTGACTTAAGTACAAGAGCTGATTTTGTTAGGGTTCTTACACCAGAGCAGGCTGAAAGCTACAATTCTTACAATGTGTTGAAAGGATATGATAACTGGAATCCTACAGGTGCTTCTGGTAAACTTTTGCCTTGCGATGTTACTTTAAATAGCTATAATATATCAATTCCGATTAATGAAACTTTTGAGCTTAAGTCTAATAATTTACCTATTGAGTATAATGGCAAAGTAACATATTCATCAAGTGATGAGTCAGTTGCAGTTGTTGATGCGAATGGTGTAATTAAGGCTAAAAAAACAGGAAAAATTATTGTTAAAGCAACTAATGAGTTAGGCTTTTCATCAATAACTAATGTATGTGTTACAGCAGAAAGAACTGCTTTGCCTGAAGTTGAAACAATATCTATTACAAATGAAAGTAAGTTAATTGTAGGTCAAAAATTAGTGGCTAAGTATTCATATAAGTTAAATAGTGACAATGCAATTGATGATGCAAAAATCCGTTGGTATGCTGTAAAAGGCAATGAAAAGTATCTTATTAAAGAAGGTGTTGGAGAATACTTTAGTACTTATACAGTGTTGCCGGAAGATATTGGTTACAAAATTATGCTTGAAGTTTATCCGGCTACAGTTACAACATATAGTGAGTATGGTAAGTCTGTATCTTATACAACAGAAAATGCTGTACAAGCAAAATCTGATGATAGCGTAAAGGTTTACAGAACTAATTTTAATGATATAGAAGATTGGAAAACTGAAGGTAATTGGAACACAATTAATAAAGATGACAATAGTTTTTTAACTGCTGGGTGTAGTAATGGTTCAACTTCATTTATGGAATATACTAAGGAAAGTTTTGATAACATTACATTAAAAGGCAGATTTAGATTTAATCCAGAGAGAAAAGGTTTAACTACAGAGGGATTTTATAATATTTATATGAATTATAGTCCTGACGGTAACTCTTATTATTTATTAAAAATTGACAGAGGTAGCAACACAAAGAGTTTAAAACTTTATTTATATAAGGTTTTAAATGGTGAAGAAACATTACTTGCTAGTGATACTACAAGTCTTAAAAATAATATTTATCAAAATGCAGGTGAGGACAACCCTTACTTTAATATTGAATTAAGTAAAAACAATGATAAACTTGAAATGAGCTTTACTCTTGAAGGTTCAAACAAAGCTTTAGCTACATTATCAGCTAAGGATTCTAAGCCTTTAACTGCAGGATTTATTGGGTTTAAAGCTGGTGGTGATGACAATGTAGTTCTTATGAATAATATATCTGTAACAAGAAAAACTATTACAGATAATGGTCATAAAACTAAACTTTATTTAATGGGTGATTCGACTGCTGTATCTTATGGTGATGATAACACTATAGGTGGTTGGGGTGAATACCTTGTAAACTATTTTGACAACAATGTTGAAATTATTAATAAGGCAGAAAGTGGTAGGTCTGCTCGTTCATATCTTAACCAAGGAAGGCTTAAGGAAGTTCTCAATGAAGTTGGTACAGGTGATTATGTATTTATACAGTTTGGTACTAATGACCAGAGAACCGATGACAATGCCTTTATGGAGCACGCAGTAATGCTTGGTGAGCCTAATGCTAATGGCATTTATCCAACTATACCAGGAGTTAAGTGTGAAACTCCACAGTATATTTATGACTTTTATAAAAATAGTGACTATCCTTATGAAAAAACATTCTACCCTTATGAAAGTGGTACATTTAAGTGGTATATGCTTCAGCACGTATCAGCAATAAAGAAAACTGGTGCAACACCTGTTCTTTTAACGCCTATGTGTAGACTTTTCTTTAATAGTGAAGGTAAAATTGTGCCTCATTTTGGCGAAAATGATGGTTATATTGAGGCTATTAGACAGCTTGCTAAAGAAGAAAATATTGAGTGTATAGATATGTACGATATTACTAAAAAACTTTATGAAAGTTATGGCGTAATGACAACACAAGGTTTGCATAATATCAAATCTGATGGTACAGTTGATTTAACTCATTATAATAAGTTTGGTGCTAACATTATTGCTAGTAAAATGTCAGAGGCAATTAAAAATTCCACATTATCTATAAATGTTGATGTAATTAATTCAAGTATTGCTGTTAACAAAACTGATGCTTTAAGAAGTGCAAATTTATATGTTGTAGGCAGTAATTCTGCATCAGGCGTAAACAATGACAATATGGCTATTAAATCTAGTGGATTTGGAAACTATTTGCAGAAATATCTTTCAAGTAAAATAAAGGTAAATAATCTTGCAGTTGCTAATTCTACAGTTAAGAGCTATATTAAAACTGATGAGTATAAAAAGTTAATGGATACTATTACTGAGGGTGATTACATTGTTCTCGATTTTGGAGAAACTGATGCTGATTACATTAATAGTAAAACGGAATTTAATAAATATTCTTATCCGTCTAATAGTGAAACTGATATAGACTCATTTAGCTATTATTTATACAACTATTACATTAAGCCTGCTAAGGAAAAGAAAGCTGTAATTATTGTTACAACTCCTACAGCTGAAAGAAATTTTGTTAATGGTGAATATTCAGCTGTTAATAACCCTTATATTGATAATGTTGTATCTATGGTTCAAAAGTATTCAACATTTTATGTTAATTTAAACAATGTTACAACAGATATTTACAAGACAATGGGTGAGGAGGGCAGTAAGGTTGTTAATGCTTATGATAAAAATGGTGTTATTAAAAATGATGTTTTAAGTGAATTTGGTGCTGAATTGGTTGCTAAAAAGTTTCTTACAATGATGCAGTCATCATCAGCTTCATTAAAGGATTATATTAATAATGAAACATTAACAGCGTCAGCACCTATGACTAGAGCTGATTTTGTAACAATGGCAATGAATTTAATCGAAACAGATAACAAAGCTTATAATAACTTTGATGATGTATCAAAGGGTAAGAGTTATGAAAATGCTGTTGGTTTAGCTAAAGAAATGGGTATTGTTAAGGCTGTATCTGGCAACTACTTTATGCCGGAAAGTCCACTTACTGGTGATTTTGCCATAAGTGTTATTGAAAAAATATTAAAATTTAAAAATAAAAATGTCAATATGGATGATGTATACGGACTTCTAAAGGGAAATGTATCTAGCGAAATCGGCATTTGGGCTATTGACAGATTATGCGAGGAGTTACAATAATATGAAATTTATATCTTGGAATGTAAATGGACTTAGAGCTTGTGTTGGCAAAAATTTTATGGATTTCTTTAATGAAATAGATGCTGATATTTTCTCGGTGCAAGAAACAAAGCTACAGGAAGGTCAAATTAATCTTGAACTTCCAAACTATCATCAGTACTGGAACTATGCTGAAAAAAAGGGCTACTCTGGTGTAGCTGTGTTTACAAAGAAAGAGCCTATTTCTGTAACTTATGGATTAGGAATTGAGGAACACGATAAAGAAGGTAGAGTTATAACTTGTGAATTTGAAGATTTTTACTATGTAACTTGCTATACTCCAAATTCTCAAAGTGAACTTGCTAGACTTGATTACAGAATGACTTGGGAAGATGATTTTAGAAATTATTTAATTGAACTTGATAAAAATAAGCCTGTTATATTATGTGGAGATTTAAATGTTGCCCATAAGGAAATAGACTTGAAAAATCCTAAAACTAATAGAAAAAATGCAGGTTTTACCGATGAGGAGAGATCTAAGTTTAGTGAACTTATTGAGTCAGGTTTTATTGATAGTTTCAGATATTTTTACCCTGATGCAGAAGGCATTTATAGCTGGTGGAGTTATAGATTTAAAGCAAGGGAAAAGAATGCTGGTTGGCGTATTGACTATTATGTAGTAAGTGAAAGATTAAAGGACAGACTTGAAGATGCTAAAATTCATACAGAAGTATTTGGCTCTGACCATTGTCCTGTAGAATTAGATTTAAGGTGATAAAATGCACAAGTTAATTAATGCAGTTGATGCTAAAAAAATTATTGATGAAAATACAAATGTAGCAATTGTTGATGTAAGAGAAGAAGATGAACTTATTGAAGGCTATATTGAAAATTCTATTCTTATTCCTTTAGATACAGTTGAAAGTCAAGCTGAAAATAAACTTAAGAATAAAAACCAAACTATATTGGTTTATTGCAGAAGTGGCAGAAGAAGTGCTATAGCTTGTAATGTGTTAGATAGTCTTGGTTATACTGATGTCTATGATTTTGGAGGCATAATTGATTGGCCTTTTGAAAAGGTTATGTAGAAAACTAAATACTGTTATAACTAACTAAATAGTTTTTTCAAATGTTAGGTTATAAAAATCGAAACTTTAGTGGTGTAAATTGTTTTAATTTTACACCACTTTCTTTAAGCTAATAGAGGGTTTGGATTGCTTCATTAAAAAATACTAATTATATTAAGCGTTTTTGTTTAATGCTATTTAAATAAAATTAATTATTTGAAATTTATCAACTTAAAGAAAGAATCAGTTACAATATTCAAGGCTTTGTATACTTAAAAATTGCAAGTTTAATTTTCCAATTTTTTTGAAATTTAAGTGAAAATTTTTATAAAAATTTTTGCAGAAATTAATTTTTAACTTATCAAAAATTATTATAATATAAAAATACTTGACAATATAAAAAAATGGATTTATAATATAATAAGTTTTAAAAACTGTGAAAGCGAAAAGTAAATATAGTGGTTTTAAAAGAGATAGATTGTCATTGGCTGAAAGCAATCTTTAAATAAAGCTATATTGAAGTTCACGCTGGAGTTCGTTTTCTGAATTAATAGTAGGAAAATGCGGTTAAGGTCGTTATTCCTTGTAAAGTGTCCGATTTTTGTCGGAAAGCTGGGTGGTACCACGGTTATTATCGTCCCTCTGTGTTTGCAGAGGGCTTTTTTATTGTCAACAAATATTTATTATTGGAAGGAGATAAAAATGAAAGAAAAGTTAAGCCAAATTAAAGAAATGGCAATCAAAAGACTTGCTGATGCAAATAATCTTAAGACTTTAGATGATTTAAGAGTAGAAATACTTGGTAAAAAAGGTGAATTAACACAAATTCTTAAGGGTATGGGTTCTTTAAGTAAGGAAGAAAGACCTATTATCGGTCAGCTTGCTAATGAAGTAAGAACTGAAATTGAAACTAAACTTGAGGAGGCTAAGGCTCACCTTACTGCTAAGGCTCAGGAGGCTAAGTTAAAGGCTGAAACTATTGATGTTACTATGCCAGGTAAGGTAACAGAACTTGGTCATAAGCATCCAATGACACAGGTTATTGATGAAATCAAAAATATTTTTATTGGTATGGGTTACGAAATTGCAGAAGGTCCAGAAGTTGAAACTGCTTATTATAACTTTGAGGCTCTTAATATTCCTAAGGACCATCCAGCAAGAGATGAACAGGATACATTCTACATTAATGGTAAGGGTGACTTACTTTTGAGAACTCAGACTTCACCAATGCAGGTTAGAGTAATGAAGAATAAAAAGCCTCCAATTAGAATTATTGCACCAGGTAGAGTTTATCGTGCTGACGAAGTTGATGCTACACATTCGCCAATATTCCATCAGCTTGAAGGTCTTGTAATTGACAAGGGTATCACAATGGGCGACCTTAAGGGTGCTTTAGCCGAATTTGCAAAGGGCTTATTTGGCGAAGATACTAAGGTTAGATTTAGACCTCATCATTTCCCATTTACTGAGCCTAGTGCTGAAATGGATGCATCTTGCTTTGCCTGTGGTGGCAAGGGATGTCGTGTGTGCAAGGATAGTGGTTGGATTGAAGTTCTTGGTTGTGGTATGGTGCATCCTAAGGTTCTTGAAATGTCTGGTATTGACCCTAAAGTTTATTCTGGCTTTGCTTTTGGTATGGGTCTTGAGAGAGTTGCAATGCAAAAGTATGCTATTTCAGACCTTAGATTATTATTTGAAAATGACGCTAAGTTCTTAAAGCAGTTTTAATTAATAGGAGGTTTGAAATATTATGGATTTACCAATGAGATGGTTAGATGAGTATGTTGATATTAATACTACAACTCAAGATTTTATAGATAAGATAACATTATCAGGCTCAAAGGTTGAGTCAGTTACAAGTCTTGCTAAGGATATTACAAATGTAGTAACTGGTAAGGTGCTTGAAATTGAAAAGCACCCAGATGCTGACAAACTTGTTATTACTAAGGTAGATGTTGGCAATGGTGAGCCATTACAGATTGTTACTGGTGCTCCTAATCTTTATGTTGGTGCTATTGTGCCAGTTGCTTTAATTGGTGCTACTGTTTATCACGGTGCTAGTCTTGAAAAGATTAAAAAGGGAAAACTTAGAGGTATTGAGTCAAATGGTATGATGTGTTCTATTGAAGAACTTGGTTTTACAGTTCATGATTATCCAGAAGCTCCAGAATATGGAATTTACATTTTCAAAGACGAAGTGCCTCTAGGTGCTGATGTTAAGCAACTTCTTGAAATGGAAGATGATGTAGTTGAATTTGAAATTACATCTAATAGACCAGATTGTTTTAGTATTGTTGGTCTTGCTAGAGAGGCTGCTGCAACTTATAGAGTACCTTTTAAGTATCCTGAAATTAAGGTAGAAGAAAAGGGCGAGGGCAATACTGCTGATTTAATTGAAGTTGAAATTAAAAATCCAGAACTTTGTTCAAGATATATTGCAAGAGCTGTTAAGAATGTAAAAATTGGTCCTTCTCCTTTATGGTTAAGACATAGACTTACAGCTGCTGGCGTTAGACCAATTAATAATATTGTTGATATTACTAACTATGTTATGCTTGAAATGGGTCAACCAATGCACGCTTTTGATATTGACACTATTGATAATGCCAAAATTATAGTAAGAAATGCTGAAAATGGAGAAAAGATTACTACTCTTGATGGGCAGGAAAGAGTTCTTGACGATTCTATGCTTGTTATTTCTGACTGTAACAAGGCTGTTGCTGTAGCTGGTGTTATGGGTGGCGAAAACTCAATGATTACTGAAGGTGCAAGAGCTATCCTTTTTGAATCTGCTAATTTTAATGGTCCTAATGTTAGAATTACTGCTAAGAAGTTAGGTTTAAGAACTGATGCATCTGCTAAGTACGAAAAGAGCCTTGACCCTAATCTTGCATTAGATGCTGTAAACAGAGCTGTTCAGCTTGTTGAAATGCTAGGCTGTGGTGAAGTGTGCAAGGGTATGGTTGATTGTTATCCTAACAAAAGAAAAAGTTGGAGTGTTGAATATTCTACAGAGGGAATCAACAAACTTTTAGGTACTAAACTTTCTGAGCAGGAAATGATTGACTTGCTTGCTTTAATTGAAGTTAAGGCTGATGGAAATAATGCTGTTATTCCTACATTTAGACCAGATTTATTAACTGAAGCTGATTTGGCTGAAGAAGTTGGTAGATTTTATGGCTATGATAATATTGAAACTACTCTTGCAGCAGGTACTCCTACAGTAGGTAAAAAGTCTTATACTCAGCTTGTTGATGACAAGATAATGAATACTATGATTAGTCTTGGTCTTAGTGAGGCAAAGTGTTTCAGCTTTGAATCTCCAAAAGTATTTGATAAACTTAATATTTCTGCTGATAGCAAGCTTAGACAGACAGTTACTATTTCTAATCCTTTAGGTGAAGATTTTAGTATTATGAGAACTGTTACTCTTAATGGTATGCTTAACTCAATTTCTACTAACTATAATAGAAGAAATGACTCAGCTTATTTATTTGAAATGGGTAAGGTTTATATTCCAAAGGCATTACCGTTAATAGAACTTCCGGAAGAAAAGAATATGCTTACAATTGGTATGTATGGCAACATTGATTTTTATGGAATTAAGGGTATTACAGAAGAATTATTCGTTGTTCTTGGTATGAGAGATAAAGTTACTTATGCTCCAAAGAGTGATATTCCATTTATGCACCCAGGCAGACTTGCTGATATTAGTGTTGATGGTGAAAGTATTGGTTATGTTGGTGAGGTTCACCCTTTTGTAGCTGAAAAATATGGTATTGGTACTAAGGCTTATATAGCTGTTATTAGTATTGATAAGCTTTATGAATATGCTCAATTTGATAGAACATATAAGGCTCTCCCTAAGTATCCAGCTATGACTAGAGATATTGCCGTACTTGTTAAGGATAGTATTATTGTTAAGGATATTGAAGATATTATTAAAGCTAAAGGTGGTAAGCTCCTTGAAAATATTCAGTTATTTGATGTATTTAAGGGCAAGCAAATTCCAGAAGGTTATAAATCAGTTGCTTATAATATTTCATTTAGAGCTAGTGACAGAACTTTAACAGATGATGAGGTTAACGCTCCAATGAAGAAGATTGTTAAGGAACTTGAAGAAAAATTAAATGCTCAATTAAGAGGATAATTAAATTTATGTTTAAGCGGTGCTGAATCACAGCACCGCTTTTTGAGTCCTGATTTGAAAATTAAAAAGATATTTGTTTGTTGTAAAAGTACTACAATTAAGCTTGAAATTTTTAATGTTAATATAATTTTATTAATTTCGTTGACATTACCATTAATTAAAGTTATAATAAATTTATGCGGTCGTGGCGGAATGGCAGACGCGCAGGATTCAGATTCCTGTCCCGATTTTGGTGGTGTGGGTTCAAGTCCCATCGACCGCATTGATTTTATTCCCTGTGTTTGGCTTAAACACAGTTTTTTATTTTTATGTTAGTATACAAGTAAAGATATGGCGAATGTTATTAAGTATAAAGATGTTATAAGTTTATATACAAATTTGGCAATCATATTTTATAATAAAATTAAGTGAAATATTAAAAATGCTAAAGTAAATAATGATATATTTGCTATGTATAAAACTTATTTTAAAGATACATATACTGAAAATATTTGATGTGCTATAATAATGTCAATGATAAGTCGAAATTTGAGAGGTTAAATATGATAATTGAAACAGACAGACTGTATATGCGGGAGTTGACACAATGTGATTATAAATCTTTGTGCAAAATTCTGCAAGATGAAAAAGTAATGTATGCTTATGAAGGTGTATTCAGTGATTTGGAAGTGCAAGAATGGCTTGACAGACAGATTAAGCGTTATAATAAATGGCATTTTGGATTGTGGGCTGTAATATTGAAAAATACAAATGAGCTGATTGGACAATGCGGGCTTACAATGCAACCATGGAAAGATATAGAAGTATTGGAAATAGGTTATCTTTTCAATCAAGCATATTGGCATAAAGGGTATGCAACTGAGGCGTCAAAAGCCTGTAAAAAATATGCTTTTGAAACATTAAAAGCAATTGAAATTTGTTCTATTATTAGAGATACGAACACTGCATCTCAAAATGTGGCAATTAGAAACGGAATGACTATAAAAGATAGTTGGACAAAACATTATAGAGGTGTAGATATGCTACATTATAGATATGTGGCTTATAACAAATAACTTCTGTTTTATCAAGTAAATAAAAATTAATATTTAATCCTAATAGTGGTATATGTGTTATTATTGGGATTTTTTATGGAAGGTGGAATTTTGACATCAATAAAAATAGGCGTGTAAAAATTTAAGAAATTTTACAGGTCAAAACCAATAAAAGTTAATATATAAACAGAGCTTTCACATCACCCCACGGAAAATTTTTTACTGTGGGGTGGTTTTGTTGTCTTGACAGTTTTTTTCTTAAATGTTATTCTTTTATTAAGATAAAGATTTTGT
>UQRG01000020.1 GCA_900543365.1 uncultured Eubacterium sp.
CAATGTGTTGGCAAATAATCGTAAATCAGTAAAACTTTTTTTCATATTTTGGTGATTACTTTCAACTTTGCCAATCATTTTTTCTTTTAAAGCGCTATTAACAAATATTTCTGTTTTTTCTGTATTCAAGTTATATTCTTTCACTTTTTCTATTATCTCCTTATGTATTTGACTATCATTTGTTTTTATAAGTAATTGAGCCTTATCTAATGATATATTATCTCTTATTAACATTGTTTTAATTGTTCTGGTAAAAGTGTTTAGCTTAATATACATATCTATATCATCTATTGGCATTGTCAATATTTGACCTATTTCGTCATTGTTGTATCCAAAGCCTTTAAAGAGTATGTTTATTGCATCTGACATTTCTACATAGTGCAGGCTCTTTCTATGTGCGTTTTCAGCTATTGTTAATGCGGCAGCCTCTCTGTCACCAATTTCTGTTACTATTGCTGGTATACTGTCAATGCCTACCATTTTACAAGCCATTAGTCTGCGTTCTCCAAATATAAGTTCATATACTTTTTTGTTTATTAGTCTTACACCTATTGGCTGCAATACTCCGTAATTTTTTATTGACTTAGCAAGCTGGTCTAAACTGCCTTTGTCAATATTTGACCTGGTCTGATATGGATTAGGCAATATTTTATCTACAGGCAAGTAAACAAGCCTATTTTCGCAATTATAGCTTTTATTTCTCATTTTAAGTACCTCCCAAAACTATGGTATAATTATAACATATTTACCAATTTTTACCATATATTTATTAACCTTTTTTATTTCATTTATCGACATTGTGTTATATGCACATTTTTAATTTTTTGTCATATAGATATATAAAGCCTAAAGGAGATTATTATGTATTCTAATCAATTTGTTTTGGAATTAATTAAAGACGCAATTAATGATGAGCTGTCTGACAATAAGTTTTATGCTGACCTTGCTAAGGCTGTAAAGGATATTGATGATAAAAAAACTTTGGAACAAATGAGCCTTGATGAAAAAAAACATTATGAAATGTTTGCAGATATTTATAAAAAGCTAAATGATAAGGAATATTCTCCAGAGAATGTTGAGTATAAAACTCTTGATACTAATATTATTAACAATATTGAAAGGGCTATAAATGGGGAATTTGCTGGTGTTGAGGCTTATAGACCAATTCTTTTTGCTCTTGAAAATAAGCAGTTTAAAAATTATTTGACAGAAATTATTACTGATGAACAAAACCACGCTGCTAAGTTAATTTATATGGTTAGTAAAAATAGGTAAAGGGCGATAATAATCGCCCTCTCATTATGCTTATGATACTTAATTTTCTATAAATTTTCGCTTAGTTCTCTTAAAACATCTCCAATGCAGTTAGAAATGTCAAGGGCAAGAACACTATATTTACTTGTCTTTTTTTCAGCTATTTCACCGGCTTTGCCATTAATATATGCACCTAAGCAACAGGCATCATAAACATTAACACCTTGGGCAATAAGTCCCGTAATAACACCGGTTAATGAATCACCACTGCCACCTTTACTCATAGCAGAAGTACCTGTAGTGTTAATGCAAATACAGCCATTAGGTGAAGCTATTACACTGTGGGTATCTTTTAATACTACAACTGTATTATATTTTTTGGCGTATTCTTTTGCTGTTTCTATTATATTTTCTTTTATATATTCTACACTTTTACCAGTTAATCTTGACATTTCTTTTAAATGTGGAGTAATAGCTGATGTATAGTTTTTAAGTTTATCATTTTCAGCTATTATGTTGAGAGCATCAGCATCAGCAATAACAGGACATTTGGCATTTTTTAAAACATATTCAACAATATTTTTACTTTCTTCACTTATGCCTAAACCAGAGCCAATAGCAATAACATTACTGTAAGATAAGTTTATATTATCTCTATTTGTTGTTACTGCTTCTGGTAAAGTGTTGTGAATAACATTAATTGTGTGTTGAGTTGAACATATATTTACAAGTCCACAGCCTACTCTATAAGCAGATGTTCCGTTTATAACAGCTGCACCTGACATTGTGTCACAGCCAGATATAAACATAGCCTTGCCATAAGTTCCTTTGTTAGAATTTTTTGGTCTTTTAGGCATTAAATCAATAGGATTATCAAGTGTAAATGTTTTAAAATCATCAATGTAAGGTATACCGATATTTTTCACAATTAATTTGCCTATGTGTAAATAAGCAGGATACAATAACAAGCCAATTTTAGGCAAGTGGAAAGTAACAGTAACATTGGCATTAACAGCAATTCCATAGTCATTACCACTGTTACTGTCAACACCGGTAGGGCAGTCAATTGACACAATAAATTTGCCCTTGTTTATTATATTAACAAGGTTTATATACTTTTCATTTAATCTTCTTGTTAGTCCGGTACCAATTAAGGCATCAACAACTATGTCATAATCTAATATATTTATACTTTCTGTGTCATAAATAATATTACTGTTATAGTTTTCCAGTATTTCAAGATTTGTTTTGCAATCTTTTGTTGACTTTTCTTTTTCACCAATAAATACAATTTTAGTTTTAATGCTATTAGCCATTAACATTCTAGCAATAGCTAAACCATCACCACCATTGTTGCCTTTTCCTGCAAATATAATTACACTTTTAGGTTTGTATGAAAGTATAACATCAGTAGCTCCTATGGCAGCATTTTCCATTAATATTAGTGATGGAACTTTTTTATCTTCTATAGCTATTCTTTCAACTTCTTTCATTTGGCTGTTGCTTAATAAATACATATATTCACTTCCTATTCTATTATTGCAAAAGCTATTGCACTTGTGTTGTTGTGGCTAATTGAAATATGTATGCTATTTCCATTAACAGACTTAAATATTTCAAGAGTATTACCATATAAATTGACATAAGGCTTACCACTTTTTTCTCTCAAGACCTCAATTTCAACTGGTGAACAGCCTGCAAAACCGGTGCCTAAAGCCTTAGCTACTGCTTCTTTAACGGCAAAGTTACCAGCCAAAGTTTGTGGATTTACTTTGTGATATAGACTTTGTTCCTTTTTAGTAAATATTTTATCTAAAAAACTCTGTTTTTCTATAGCTTTTTTTATTCTATCTATTTCTATTATATCTGTGCCTATTCCTTTTATCATAAAATACCTCCCTTTATTTTTAGTATAACTTAATAATTCAAAAAAAACAATAATAAATAATTGCAAAAATATAAAACTTTTGATATTATATTATAAGAGGGTGAAATTATGAAATTTAAAATACTTGATTTGCTTAGAAATAGGAATGATTATGTTTCCGGTGAAGAAATCGGTGCTTTCCTTGGAGTTTCAAGGACTGCAATTTGGAAAAACATAATAAAGTTAAAGGATATAGGCTAAAACATTGAGTCTGTAAGTAACAAGGGCTATAGACTTGTTGATGACAGAGATATTGTTAATGAATATGAAATAAATTATGACAATGTTATATTTAATGCTGAAATTGATTCTACTAATAACGAGTGTAAGCGTCAAGCCGACAAAGGTTGTAAATCAGGCTTGCTTGTAACTTGCGATAATCAAACTGCTGGCAAGGGCAGACTTGGCAGGTCTTGGACTGGTGATAGTAACAAGGGGCTTTATATGAGTATGGTTTTGCGACCTGAAATTATGCCTAGTGAAGCATCTCAAATTACTCTTGTGGCAGGCATAGTTTTAAGGAGAGTTATTGAAAGATTTACTAACTGTACTGTTAAAATTAAATGGCCTAATGATATTATTATAAATGGTAAAAAAGTTGCTGGTATTCTTACTGAAATGAGTGCTGAAATGGAAAAAGTCAATTACATAGTTTTGGGAATTGGTATAAATGTAAATACTGAATCCTATGATGGAGAACTTAAGGACAAGGCAACATCAATGTTTATTGAAACTGGCATTAAGTTTAAAAGAAAAGATGTTATAAATGAGTTTATTCAGGAGTTTTTGCCTAGTTATGGTATATTTTGTCAAAGTGGTTTTAATGTTTTTGTAGACGAGTACAATAAAAACTGTGCTAATGTAGGTAAGGAAGTTAAAACTATTAATGTCAAAAATGAAACACAAGGCATTGCAAAAGGTGTAAATTCAAAAGGAGAACTCGTTGTAAAAACCAATAGTGGACTTGCAACAGTTTTTGCAGGTGAGGTTTCATTAAGGTTAAGTAATAATAAATATATTTAGGAGGGTAATATTTAATATGATAGAAGAAAGAGAACCTATATTTCCAGATAATAAGGATATATTAAGTGCTGCATCATACTATAATCACGGATATTTGCTTGTGGCTAAGTTTGAAAGATTGCCTAGTAGGGTTAGAAGTCATCTTAAATATATTACTGTTTATTTGGCTGAAACTACAAAGGGTATTGCTGTTTTAGGCTTTTATAGAGATAGTGGTGACCTTTTTATTGAAGTTAAAAGTAAGGCTGATGACTTCTTTTATGATGAAATTGAGGCAAGACTTGAGGTAAGTTATGTTCAATGTGTCCACGAAGAAATTTTACAGGAACTTACATTGTGGTACAAAACTTTTATAATGGGTGTTAAAGAATGGGATTAAATATTGGAAATATAGAACTTGAAAATAATGTTTTTTTAGCTCCAATGGCAGGAGTTACTGACAAGGTATTTAGAACTATTTGCAAAGAGATGGGTTGTGGACTTGTTTATTCTGAAATGGTTAGTGCAAAGGGTATGAAGTATAATAATAAAAATACAACTCAGCTTTTACAAGTTGACCCTAGTGAAAAGCCTTGTGCTATCCAGATATTTGGCTCAGAACCAGAAACTATGGCTGATATGGCAAGAAAATTAAACCAATACGAAGATATTGCTATTATTGATATTAATATGGGCTGTCCTGCTCCTAAAATTGTAAAAAATGGTGAGGGTTCTGCTTTGTCTTTAAATACAGACCTTGTGGCGAGAATTGTTGAGGCTGTTTCAAAGGCATCTAATAAGCCTGTTACAATTAAGTTTAGAAAGGGCTTTGATGATAACCATATTAATGCTGTTGAAATGGGCAAAATAGCTGAAAATAATGGGGCATCGGCTATTACAATACACGGCAGAACTAGAGAACAGTATTATGCTGGTAAGGCTGATTGGGATATTATTAAGGCTGTTAAAAGTGAAGTCAAAACTATACCTGTTATAGGAAATGGTGATATTTTTAAACCAGAAGATGCTAAGAATATGCTTGACTACACAAATTGTGATGCTGTTATGATTGGTAGAGGTTGTCAAGGTAATCCTTTTATATTTAAAAGAACTATACATTATTTAAATACTGGCGAACTTTTGCCTGAACCTAGCTGGGAAGATAGACTTAATATGGCTGAAAGACATTTGGATATGCTTGTTGACTATAAAGGTGAAGTAATTGGTGTAAGGGAAATGCGAAAAAATATTGGCTGGTATATTAAAGGTTTGCCTCATTGTGCTGAAATGCGTGTTAAAATAAATGCTACTGTTGGTAGAGAAAATATGAGAGCTGTTATAAATGAAATGAGAAACTTGATTGTTAGGTGAATTATAGTGTAGTAATAATATAATTTTCTCAAATAATAGATAACATATAATTGGGGCGATAGTAATCGCCCCTTTAACTTTATGAATAATAAATATTAATTTACTTATTTCCAATCTTTCCCATTAAATATACCACGCTGCCAATTAATGCCATAACAAAAAGCACACCTAACATACCTTGCCAAAGCATATTAATGGCTTGAATTAAATTTTCACTCATTGTTATTCCTCCTTACATAAAGAAACCTAATATAATACCACCTGCAATAACAGAGGCAATCTGACCAGAAACATTAGCACCAACAGCGTGCATTAAAAGGTGATTTTGCTTATCTTCTGCAATACCCATTTTTTCTACAACTCTTGATGACATTGGAAAGGCTGAAATACCAGCAGCACCAACCATTGGATTTATCTTTTTCTTAGAAAACAGGTTTAAAAATTTAGCAAACATTATACCACCAATTGTGTCAATTACAAATGCTACAAGACCAAGAGCCATAATCATAATAGTATCAATACTTACAAATTTATCAGCTTCCATTGAAAATGAAATTGTTATACCTAATAAAAGAGTAACAAGATTAACAAGTTCGTTTTGAGCTGTTTTAGCAAGGGAGTTAAGTACTCCACATTCTCTTAAAAGATTACCAAACATAAGGAAACCAACAAGGGCAACAGATGCCGGAGCTACAAAGCCTGCAATAAATGTTACAACAATAGGAAACATAATTCTTGTGGTTTTTGTTACATTAGTTGGGTTGTATTCCATTCGTATTAATCTTTCTTTTTTAGTTGTTACCAGCTTTATTGCAAAAGGCTGTATAATAGGCACAAGAGCCATATAAGAATAGGCAGCAACAGCAATAGCACCTATATAGTTTGACTTTAATACTTGTGACACAAGTATTGATGTAGGACCGTCAGCAGCACCAATAATACCTATTGAACTTGCGTCTTTAATATCAAAGCCTAAAATAACTGCAATAATTATAGTTAAAAATATACCTAACTGTGCTGCTCCGCCAAACAAAAACATTTTTGGATTTGATAACAAAGGTCCAAAGTCAATCATAGCACCAATACCTATAAATAAAAGTAGTGGAAATGCCTCTGATGCTTCAATACCTGCTTGAAATAGCCATTGTATTATGCCGTGGCTTACACCGACTCCTTCAGTTACTCTGTCTACAACACCTGAAAGAGGTAAATTAACAAGTATTGCCCCAAAGCCCATTGGTAACAAAAGTGACGGCTCATACTGCTTTTTAATAGCAATATATATTAAAAATAAGCCTACACAGTACATTACAATTTGTTGCCAGGTTACTGCTAAAATTCCTTCATACAAAAATTCCATTTTTAATCCTCCTTTATTTTTGGGGTCAAAAAAAGACCAATACTCCTTTCGGAATATTGGTCTGGTCATTTAAAGTAAAACCAGAATGTTATAAACATTCACGCTTGTTGATTTTACTGCATAATAAATTATGCTGATTACTCCCCAAATATCTATATAGTAAATCTAACATATTTTTATTTATTTGTCAATGGAAATTTAATTATTTTTAATACTATCACTGACTTTTTTGTTGACTAAGAAAATAAACTGTGATAATATATGGTTATAATATTATGCAAAGTGTAAGAAAAGTTAATTGATTGCCTTTTTGTGGTAGTTTTAGTTGATTTTTCTTAAATAAAGTATAAAGTAGGATAGAATGTATGTCAGTGAACAACGATTTGTTAAAAATTATAGACGAAAAAATGAGTGGCTTAAGCAAGGGTCAAAAAAGAATTGCTAATTTTTTAAAAGAACATTATGATAATGCTGTTTATTTGACTGCCTCAAAACTTGGGGAAATTGCTGGAGTTAGTGAGTCTACAGTTGTAAGATTTGCCATTGAACTGGGCTTTGACGGCTATCCTAAACTTCAAGAGGCTTTACAGGAGCTTGTTAAAAATGAACTTACGGCATCTCAAAGAATGAAGGTTTCTTCTGATAGAATTGCTAAAACTGACAAACATATTTTAAAAACTGTTTTAGAAAGTGATTCTGCAAGAATTACATCTACTCTTGAAAATATTAATCAAAGAGAGTTTGACGAGGCTGTTGATTATATTGTTAATGCAAAGAGAGTTTATATTGTAGGTGGACGAAGTTCATCGGCTTTATCTCATTTTTTGGATTTCTACCTTAATTTAATGAGGGATAATGTTATTAATGCCTCTACTGGTGCTGTAACTGAAACTTTTGAGCATATTTTTAGAATTGAAGAAGGAGATTTGCTTATTGGCATAAGTTTTCCTAGATATTCCAATAAAACTGTTAAAGCTATTGAATACGCCCACAGCAGAGGAGCTAAAACTATTGCTATAACTGATGGTAAGCAGTCACCTCTTGTTAAAGATGCTACTATTAGCCTAATTGCAAGTAGTGATATGCTAAGTTTTATTGATAGTTTAGTAGCACCATTAAGCCTTATTAATGCTCTGCTTGCTGCTATCAGTATGAAAAGAAAAGATTATATAGCAAAGGGTCTTGACCAACTTGAGGACCTTTGGGATGAATACAAAGTTTATTCTTCTAATATAAAGAAGAAATATTTATAGGTGTTGTTATGAGAAAAGTCATAGTTATTGGTGGAGGTCCTGCAGGAATGATGGCAGCAGGACAAGCAGCTTTAAGAGGTAATTCGGTTACTCTTATTGAAAAAATGAATAGAGTAGGTAGAAAACTTTACATAACAGGCAAGGGCAGGTGCAATGTAACAAATGCATCTGACCCAGAGGGGCTTATTGCTAATACACCAGGTAATCCTTATTTTCTTTACAGTGCTTTTTATACATTTACAAGTGATAATACTATGGAATTTTTTCAACAACAGGGAGTTCCTGTTAAGGTTGAAAGAGGCAACAGAGTATTCCCTAAGTCTGAAAAATCAAATGATATTGTAAAGGCTATGGAAAACTTTGTTAAAAATAGTGGTGGCAAAATAATGTACGAAACAGAAGTTAGTGATATTATTGTAGAAGATAATAGTGTCAAAGGTGTTAAATTAAAAAATGGAACTATATTAAATTGTGATAGTGTTGTTATAGCTACTGGTGGTCTTTCTTATCCAATGACCGGTTCAACTGGTGATGGTTACAAGTTTGCTAAAAAGGCAGGACATACTGTTACTAAGTGCTATCCATCGTTAGTTCCTTTAAAGGCTAGTGAAAAGTGGATAAGTAGCTTAATGGGTTTAAGCCTTAAAAATATTAGTATTAAAGTCACTATTAATAATAAAGAAGTTTATTCTGACTTTGGTGAAATGATGTTTACTCATTTTGGTGTAACAGGTCCAGTTATACTTTCAGCCAGCAGATATATAAATGACAGATTAGATGAAAAGCCTGTTATACACATTGATTTAAAGCCTGCCTTAAGTGATAAAGAACTTGATAACAGACTTTTGAAAGATTTTCATAAATATGTAAATAAAGATTTTAAAAATGCTCTTGATGACCTTCTTCCTCAAAAGATAATACCGGTTATTATTAAATTGTCAAATATTGATGAAAATAAAAAGGTAAATAGCATAACTAAAGAGGAAAGAACTAGACTTTTGGAACTAATTAAAAATCTTAAAATAAATATTACAGACACAAATGGCTACAATGAGGCTGTAGTTACTAGAGGTGGCATTTCTGTTGATGAAATTGACCCTTCAACTATGGAGTCTAAAATTGTAAGTGGTCTGTACTTTGCCGGAGAGGTTATTGATGTTGATAGTTTTACTGGAGGCTTTAATCTTCAGATAGCTTTTTCAACAGGCTACCTTGCCGGAATTAATTGCTAAGGAGGAGAATACAAATGACTTGTTGTATTCGAGGAGCTATTACTGCTGAAGAAAACAGTAAGGCTTGTATTTGGGAAAATACCAAAATAATGCTTAATGAAATTATTAAGCAAAATAATCTGAATATTGATGATATTGTTTCTATATTCTTTACTTGCACTAGAGATTTAGACGAAGCATATCCTGCTGTGGCAGCTAGAGAACTTGGTATTGTAGATGCTGCATTAATGTGTGTTCAAGAACTTTATGTTAAGGGTAGCCTTGAAATGTGCATAAGGGTTGCTGTTAATGTTGAAACTGATAAAAAACAGAAAGATATGAACCACATTTACTTAAAGGGTGCAGAAAGATTAAGACCTGATATAGTAAAAAAAAGTAAAATAGATGCTATTGCTATTGATGGACCTGCCGGCTCTGGTAAAAGTACTGTTGCTAAATTAATATCAAAGGAACTAAACTATATATATGTAGATACTGGTGCAATGTATAGAACAGTTGGCTTGTATTGCATTAACAATGGTATTAATCTTGATGATAGTGAAAGTATTGTTAAGGCTTTGCCTTTAATTGATATAAATATTGAGTTTGATTGTGGCATACAAAAGATATTTTTAAACTCTAATGATGTAACAGATGATATAAGAACTCAACCTGTTGCAGAGGCAGCATCAAAGGTTGCTGTTGTTCCAGAGGTTAGAAATTTACTAGTAGAGCTACAGAGAAAAATTGCCTCTAACAAAAAGGTTGTTATGGATGGCAGAGATATTGGTACAAATGTTCTCACTAATGCTAAAGTGAAGATTTATCTTGATGCTCAAGTTGAGGAAAGAGCCAAAAGGCGTTGTAATGAACTTAGCGAGAAGGGAATTTCCTTCGATTATAATAATATAATAAAAGAAATCATCCAGAGAGATGAACACGACAAAAACAGAAAGGCAAATCCTCTTAAAATTGCAGGTGATGCTGTAGTTGTTGATACAACGGGCTTGTCAATAGAACAGGTTAAAAACAAAATTTTGGAGATTATAAAGAGGGAATAACGGAGGGAATTATGGAAATTATTCTTGCTAAGTCTGCCGGTTTTTGCTTTGGTGTTAAAAGGGCTGTGGATTATGCTTACAGCAAGGCTGGAAAAGGTGATATATATACCTATGGACCTATTATACACAACAAGGAAGTTACTTGTGACCTTGATAAAAAAGGTGTCCGGGTAATTGAAAACCTTGATGATGTAAAATCCGGTGAAGTAATTATTCGTTCCCACGGTGTTCCGCCAAGTGTGTACGAGGCTTTGGAAAAAAGAAGTATTGAATATACTGACTGTACTTGTCCTTTTGTTAAAAAAATTCATAATATAGTGAAAGATAACTATAATAAGGGTAAGAGAATAATAATTGTGGGTAACAAGTCACATCCTGAAATTATAGGAATTAATGGTTGGTGTCAAAATTCTGCTATTACTATTAATTCTCTTGATGAGGCAGAAAATGCTCAACTTGAAAAGGAAGTTGATTATGCTTTAGTCGTTCAGACGACTTTTCAGACTGATGTGTTTGAAAGTATTATTACTTGCTTAAATAAAAAAAGTGATAATATTGAAATATTTAGAACAATATGTTCAGCCACAGGTGATAGACAAAAGGAAGCTGTTGAAATTGCTAAAGTTGTCGACCAAATGATAGTTTTAGGTGACAAAAGCAGCTCCAATACAAGAAAATTATACGAAATAAGTAAAAAATATTGCAAAAATGTCTATTTATGTGAAAGAATTTGCGATTTAGAGTTGCAAAAAATAAAAAATAATGGTACAATGGGAATAACCGCCGGTGCATCTACGCCATCGGTTATAATAAAGGAGGCAGTAAACGCTATGAGTGAAATGGAAAACAAATCTTTTGAAGAAATGCTTGATAGTTCTTTAGTTACTTTAAGAACAGGTCAGATTGTTAAGGGTAAGGTAATCAGTGTATCAGCTACAGGTGAGGTTGCTGTAGATTTAGGATATAAGTCTGATGGTATAATTGCTAGATCAGAATTTTCTGACGATGTAAATGTTGAGCCAGCTGATGTTGTTAAGCCTGGTGACGAAATTGAAGTGTTCGTTGTTAGAGTTAATGATGGTGACGGCAATGTTCAGCTTTCTAAGAAGAAAGTTGATGCTGATAAAAATTATGTTGTTATTGAAGAAGCATTTAATAATGGTACACCTGTTAGGGGTAAAGTTACTGAGCAGGTTAAGGGTGGCTTAATTGCTATTGTTAATGGTGCTAGAGTGTTCGTTCCTTCTTCTCAGATTTCTAACAGATATGTTGAAGATTTATCTTCTTTCATTGGTAAGGAATTTGACTTTGAAGTTCTTGAATTTGATAAGTCAAAGAGAAGAATTGTTGTAGGTAGAAAGACTCTTGCTCAGAAAGAAATTGATGCTAAGAGAGCTGAAGTATTCTCTGCAATTAAGGTTGGCGACAAGATTAATGGCAAGGTTAGCAGAATTGTAGAATTCGGTGCTTTTGTTGACCTTGGTGGTGTTGACGGTCTTATCCATATTTCTGAAATGAGTTGGGGTAGAGTAAAGAAGGTTACTGATGTATTAAGTGTTGGTGATGATGTTACAGTTACAGTTCTTGATGTAAATCCTGAAAAGGGCAAGATTTCTTTATCTCTTAAGGACTTAAATGCTGACCCTTGGAAAGATGCTGCCACTAAGTACGCTATTGGTAATGTTGTAACAGGTAAGGTAGTAAGAATGGTTCCTTTTGGTGCTTTTGTTGAGCTTGAAGAAGGTGTTGACGGTTTAGTTCACATTTCTCAGATTGCTTACAAGCACGTTGAAAAGCCTGAGGACGAATTAACTATCGGTCAGGAAATTCAGGCTAAGGTTACAGAGCTTGATTTAGATGCTAAGAAGATTAGCTTAAGTATTAAGGAAACTCTTGAAAAGCCTGCTAAGGCTAACAAGGCTGAAGATGCTGAGTAATTAATTATTTTGTAACTTTTAAAAACTATATATTTTAAAGGAGTGACAATAATGAAGTTAAATCGTGTTTTAGCTTTATTAACTGCAGGTTTAATGACATTGTCTTTTGTTGGTTGCAATTCAACAGGCAACAGTGACAGTGCAGATGCTTCCACATTTAAGATTGGTGGTATTGGACCTCTTACAGGTGATGCTGCCAGCTATGGTACTTCTGTTAAGAATGGTGCTCAGATTGCTGTTGACGAGATTAATGCAGCAGGTGGTGTAAATGGTCAGCAGTTTGAATTAATGTTTGAAGATGACCAGTGTGATGCTGAAAAGGCTGTAAACGCTTATAATACACTTATGGACAAGGGGGCTAATGCTATTGTTGGTGCTACAACAAGTACTTGTTCCATTGCTGTAAGTGCAGCTAGTGTAAATGATGGTATTCTCCAGATTACACCTAGTGGTTCTGCAGCCGATTGTACTAAGGAATCTAACACATTTAGAATTTGCTTTACTGACCCTGTTCAAGGTGAAACAATGGCAAAATCTATGACTGAAAGAGGTCTTAAAAATGTTGCTATTATCTATGATAATGGTGATGAATACAGTAAGGGTGTTCACGATGCTTTTGTTGCTAAGTTTAAGGAATTTGGTGGAAATATTGCTGCTGATGAATCCTTTACTTCTGGTGATGTAGACTTTAATACTCAGCTTACAAAGATTAAGTCATCTGGTGCTGATTGTCTTTTCTTACCAATTTATTATACAGAAGTGGCTTATATTACTGACCAGGCAGCTGCTTTAGGCTTAACTTTGCCTTTGTATGGTTGTGATGGTTGGGACGGTGTTATTAAGCAGTTAAACGGTGATACTTCTAAGATTAATGGTGCTACATTCTTAACACCTTTTGTTTCAACTGACCCTGATGAAAAGGTTAAGAAATTTGTAGAAACATATAAGACTTTATACAATGTTGAGCCAGATCAGTTTGCAGCAGATAGCTACGATGCTGTATATGCTATTAAGCTTGCTATTGAAAAGGCTGGAGATACTTCTAGTGAAGCCTTAATTCCAGCTATGACTCAGATTACTGTTGATGGTCTTACTGGCAAAATGACATTTGATGAAAATGGTGAGCCAATTAAGTCTGCTAAGTTTGCTGTTATTAAAGACGGTGCTTATACAGTTGAGTAATTAATGATATTTTGATTTATTATTTATGGGGCTGTCGCATTAACAATATAGTTAAAATAAGAATCTTCCCTGCAAAGGTGAGAATTTGCTTTACCTCTTTTAATAAGATAAGTATGGCTAAATTTGTTTTTGTAAAGGGAGCTGTCACATTGTGACTAAGGTGATTCATTTCTTAACTTGCTTAATGTGACAGTCCCATCTTAATTTTAGAAAGGAGGAAATAAATTGCAAGGTTTAATTACATTTATTCAACAGTTTATAAATGGTTTGAGCTTAGGTAGTGTTTATGCCTTAATGGCTCTTGGTTACACAATGGTTTATGGCATTGCTAAAATGCTTAATTTTGCTCACGGTGATATTATAATGGTTGGTGCATATACAGTATCTGTAGTTTGCACTACAATGGGACTTTCTCCTGTAATTGCTGTAATTGCCAGTGCAGTTATATGTACAGTTCTCGGTGTTACCATAGAGAAAATTGCTTATAAGCCGTTGAGGAGTGCATCACCACTTGTTGTCCTTATTACAGCCATTGGTGTGAGCTTTTTCTTACAAAGTGTTGCTTTACTTATATTTGGCTCTAATGCTAAAAAAGTACCACCAGTTGTTTCAATTAATAGTATTAAGGTAGGCAATGTTGATTTGTCAGGTATTGCTGTTATTGTTATTGGTGTCACAATACTTATTATGATTGGACTTTCTTTATTTATTAATTGTACTAAAATAGGTAAGGCTATGCTTGCTGTGTCAGAGGATAAGGGTGCAGCAGAGTTAATGGGTATTAATGTTAATGCTACAATTTCTCTTACCTTTGCTATTGGTTCAGCTTTAGCTGCTGTTGCAGGGGTACTTTTTGTTAGCTCTTATGGCTATGTTGACCCATATACAGGTGCTTTACCTGGTATCAAGGCATTTGTTGCCGCTGTTCTTGGCGGTATTGGTTCTATACCTGGTGCTATGCTTGGCGGTGTTATATTAGGTGTTATAGAAAGTTTGTCAAAGGCTTATATTTCAACTAATTTATCAGACGCTATTGTATTTGGTGTACTTATTGTAGTGCTTCTTGTTAAGCCTACTGGTATACTTGGCAAAAAGAAAATAACAAAGGTTTAATAAAGGGTGGTTATTATGAAGAATAAAAAGAATATTGTTTATGCAATTATTGCTGTAGTTGTATTTATAGCCCTTTTTGCCTTAGTTGAAGCAGGAGTTTTAAGCAGACAATATCAGGGCTTGTTAGTGCCTATCGGTGTTAATATTATGCTTGCTGTATCACTTAATCTTATAGTTGGATTTTTAGGCGAACTTTCATTAGGTCACGCTGGTTTTATGTCAGTTGGTGCTTATGCTGGCTGTTTATTTACGGTACATGCCAATTTGCCAACAGCAGTAGAGCTGCCATTGGCACTTATTATTGGTGGTTTAGTTGCAGCAGTTTTTGGACTTATTATTGGTATTCCAGCTCTTAGATTAAAAGGTGACTACCTTGCTATTGTTACACTTGGTTTTGGAGAAATAATTCGTTCAGTGTTCAATTCCCTTGATTTTTTAGGTGGTTCAGGTGGTTTAAAGGGTATTGATAAGTCTAGTAATTATATTACAGCTTATGTTCTTGTTATTATTACTGTTTTAGTAATTGGCAATCTTATTAAGTCTAAGCACGGTAGAGCAATTAAGGCAATTAGGGATAATGTAATTGCAGCAGAATCAGTAGGTATCAATGTAGTTTATTATAAGATATTTGCTTTTGTAATTTCAGCTTTCTTTGCTGGTGTAGCTGGTGTTTTATATGGTCACAATTTAGCTATATTAAAGCCTGCTACATTTAACTTTAACAAATCAATTGAAATACTTGTTATGGTAGTATTAGGTGGTATGGGTAGTCTCCCAGGAAGTATTATTGCAGCTATTATACTTACAATATTGCCAGAGGTATTAAGATTTTTAGCAGACTATAGAATGTTACTTTATGCCATTGCACTTATAGTGATGATGTTATTTAGTTCTAATCCAACTCTTGTTGCTTTTAGACAAAAGTTGTTTGGAAAAAAGAAAAAAGGAGGTAAGTAATTATGGCTTTATTAGAGGTTAAAGAATTAGGCA
>UQRG01000021.1 GCA_900543365.1 uncultured Eubacterium sp.
TTAGGCTTTACTGGAAACGGCGAAGGTATTTCTTCTAAAGCAATTTGTATGATTGAAATGTAATCAAAAAAATGCCCTATGTTATTTTTAACATAGGGCATTTTAATAAAAACAATTTAAAAATATATAAATTAATTTGATGTGTTAGTAGGAATATACTTTGAAATTCTACAAGCAAAATCAGCAAAGTTTTGAGTCTGGAGTATAACCTTACCTGGACCGGTAAGTTTTGTAAGGAAAAGTCCCTCACCACCAAAGAAAATATTTCCTAAACCTTTGACAGTTTCAACTTCATATTTAATGCTGCTTTCAAAAGCAACAATATTTCCAGTATCTACCTTAATAATTTCTCCGTTAGAAAGTTCTTTTTCAACAACATCACCATCAACCTCAAGAAAACATAATCCAGAACCTCTAATTGACTGCATAATTATACCTTCACCACCAAATAAGCCTGAGCTTACTCTTTTTGTAAACACTGTTTTAAGTTCTACACTGGTTTGTCCGGCAAGAAATGCTCCCTTCTGTATAATATATTCTCTTTCTGACACATTAATTGGTATAACTGAACCTGGAACTGTAGATGCAAAGGCAATCTGTGCATTATCTTTAAGCCCTGTATATGTAACCATAAAAAGTGATTCACCAGCAAAAACTCTGCCTAACCCCTTAAGTAAACCACCTTTAGTATTGGTTTCCATATTTATACCTTCTGTCATCCAAGCTAAACCACCTTTTTGTGAAAAAACAGCCTCACCCTTAGAAAGGTTAAGCTCAACTGCCGGTACAGTTGTTCCCATAATTTTGTACTCCATAATAATACCCCCAAAAACCTTTAAATCTTAAAATTATTATATTTTTTGACTATTTTTTTAAGACATATCTATTACTTTATACCAATATCCGTTCTAAAGTGCTTATCCTTAAAATCAACAAGTTTAACACCTTCATAGGCAATCTTAATTGCCTCATCAAGATTTTTACCAATACCAGTAATACCTAATACTCTACCTCCATTAGTAACAAACTTACCATCTTTTAAAGCAGTACCTGCGTGGAATACAACAATATTATCAGCCTTTTTTACATCTTCAAGACCTGTAATTTCATAGCCTTTAACATACTTTTCCGGATAACCGCCACTGGCAAGTACAACGCAAGCTGTGCCATTGTCTTCCCACTCAACATTAACCTTATCAAGCGTGCCGTCAACACAAGCCTCAAATATTTCCATTAAATCAGACTTTAATCTAGGAAGAACAACCTGTGTTTCTGGGTCACCAAAACGAGCATTATATTCGATAACCTTCATTCCCTTAGGAGTAAGCATAAGACCAAAGAAAATAATACCCTTAAAAGTTCTACCCTCTTTATTAAGTGCATCAACTGTAGGCTTAAATATTGTTTCCATACATTCATCTGCAAGTTCTTCAGTATAAACTCTTGATGGGGAAAAAGTACCCATACCACCAGTATTTAAGCCTTTATCACCATCTAAAGCTCTCTTGTGGTCCTGAGCTGATACCATAGGCACAATAGTCTTACCATCACAGAAACTTAAAACAGACATTTCCTGACCTGTCAAAAATTCTTCAATAACAACCTTGTTACCACTTTCACCAAACTTCTTGTCAACCATAATTGTATTTAATCCATCTAAAGCCTCATCAAGAGTATTGCAAATAAGAACACCCTTGCCCAAAGCAAGACCATCAGCCTTTAATACAACTGGAAAATTACCATTCTTAACATATTCAACAGCCTTGTCATAATCATCAAAAGTTTCATAACCAGCTGTAGGAATATTATACTTCTTCATTAATTCCTTACTAAAAGCCTTACTTCCTTCAATAATTGCAGCATTAGCTTTAGGACCAAATACTTTTAAACCTTCAGCCTCAAATCTATCAACAATACCGCCAACAAGAGGGTCATCCATTCCAACTACTGTAAAATCAATTCCCTCAGATTTAGCAAAATCAACAAGTTTATCAAACTCCATAGCACCAATAGGAACTAACTCTGCGAGTTCACCAATACCAGCATTACCTGGTGCACAATACAATTTATCCACCTTTGAACTTTGTAAAAGTTTCCAACAAATAGCGTGTTCTCTACCACCACTACCTACAACTAAAACCTTCATACTTTATTATCTCCTTTTTACTATTCCATTTTCCACCTTAAGTTTACCATTTGCAAAAAGTTTAATAGCTTCTGGGAAAATAACCCATTCAGCCTGTTCCATAACTCTTTTCTGAAGAACCTCTGGAGTATCATCATCTAAAACATCTACAGCCTTTTGCATAATAATAGGACCAGCGTCACATTCAGCAGTTACAAAATGAACAGTTGCACCTGTTACCTTAACACCAGCCTTTAAAGCTGCCTCGTGGACACGGAGTCCATAATATCCTTCACCACAAAAACTAGGTATAAGTGCAGGGTGAATATTCATAATTCTGTTTTCAAACTGATTAATAAAACTTGCATCTAAAATAACCATAAAACCAGCAAGCACAATAAGGTCTATATCTCTATCCTTAAAATACTTAGCTAAAGCAAGTCCATATTCCTCTAAACTAGAATAATCTTTTTTACTTATTACAGCAGTTTCAATATTCTTAGCCTTAGCCCTTTCAAGAGCATAAGCATTAGCCTTATTACTGACAACAGCCTTAACCTCTGCATTTATGCCACCTTTATCAATAGCATCCATAATTGCCTGAAGATTAGTGCCACCACCACTTACTAAAGCCCCAATTTTAATCATAATGTATACCTCATTTAATCAAATAAGAGCTGACGCTAATCAGCCCTTATAAAAAATTACTTTAACTTAATGTCAATTCCCTCGCCTTTAGTAACATTACCAATAATATAAGCCTTTTCACCCATAGCCTCAAGAATCTTAACAGTCTTTTCAGCATCATCTTTAGATACAGCAACAACCATACCTATACCCATATTAAAAGTATTGTACATACTCATTCTTGCAACATTACCTCTTTCTTCAAGAAGTTTGAAAATAGGAAGAATTTCCCAAGTGCCTTCTTCAATATTTACCTTAGTACCTTCTGGCATCATTCTTGGAATATTCTCAATAAATCCACCACCAGTAATGTGACTTAAGCCTTTAACATCAACTTGCTTAATAAGTTCAAGAACAGATTTAACATAAATCTTTGTAGGAGTTAATAATGCCTCACCTAGCGTAGAGCCTAAAACTTCCTCATACTTACTAAGATTTTCCTTATTAATATCAAATACCTTTCTAACTAAAGAATAACCATTTGAATGAATACCACTTGATGCAATACCAACAAGAACATCACCATCACAAATTCTACTACCATCAATAGACTTAGTCTTGTCCATAATACCTACAGTAAAACCTGCTAGGTCATATTCATCAACAGGATAAAAACCAGGCATTTCAGCAGTTTCACCACCAATAAGTGAACAACCAGACTGTCTACAACCTTCAGCAACACCACTAACAATATTTGCAATCTTTTCAGGCTCATTCTTACCACATGCAATATAATCAAGGAAGAATAAAGGTTCTGCACCACTGCAAACTACATCATTTACACACATAGCTACAGCATCAATACCAATAGTATCGTGCTTATCCATTTCAAAAGCTATTTTAAGCTTAGTACCTACACCGTCAGTACCACTGACAAGAACAGGTTCTTCCATATCCTTAGCCTTAGCAATACTGAAAAGGCCGCCAAAACCACCAATATCTGTTAATACTTCAGGTCTAAATGTACTCTTAACATGACCTTTCATTAATTCGACAGCTTTATAACCTGCCTCTACATCTACACCAGCTGATTTATAGTCCATAGTTATCCTCCTTAAATTATACAACTAGATTTTCATACATATAACTATATTTTAAAATAAATACCCAAAAATGTCAATCTATCCTATACAATTCTTTTAAAATTTGACAATTTTTTATATTCTTTTCCAATCCAACGGTACAAAAACCATTAATTTTTACATTTTCAAGAATATTTCCAAAGTCTGATACAGCCTTTGGAGTAGCTGAAAGAATTTCCTCTCTCCTTTTTAATACAGATTCCTTTGTTTCTGAATTAAATTTCTTACGCATTGCAATTCTTGTTAAAAGGTGCCTTTTAATAGGTTTGTCAATATCATTTATTGTTCCTATTATAAATCTGTCAATATCAGCTTGAGTATATTTACTTTCTGCAATATACTTGCCAGCATTTTTAAATACCTCATAAGTTTTTTCAAAATTTGGGTCTCTGTAACTATACATATAGCTGTAATCCTTACCTAAGCTACAACCTCCGCCATAAGCACCACCTTCAAGTCTTATCTTGTCCCACAAATATTCTCTTGATATAATTTGCTGAACAACTCTTGATATACCATTAGAGCAATCCATTTCAAATGCCACAGCATTAAAGTTTACATTACCATCAATTATGATACCTTTACTTATTCCTAAAGTATCAGAGTTAATAATATTAAGACTTCCTCCATTATCAAGTACACTTAAAGTGTCCTCAACAATAGAAACAATTTTTTCTTTATCTTCACTAGCACCTGCAACAGCATAGAAAGCATTACCTCTTTTAAACACATTATTAACTAAATTAACATCTTTAGCTATAATATCAATATCATTAGAAAGGTAATTATAATAGTCAATGCCTCTTGCTCTGCTTTCCCAATAATAAGCAGCTGAAACCTGACCTAAAGCCTCGCCTATTGCCTTACTATTGCCACCTTCAATATATCCACTTTTAATATTTTGCTTTGTCTCCGATACAAGCCTTAATATTCTGTTATTGTTACTGAATTTCTGAAAAATAACATTTTTAAAAATATCAAGAGATTTATCAAAGTTTTCTTTAAGACACTTTATTCTAAAAAGAAGAACTGGTCTATATTCATTTTTTCTCTGTAATGTAGTTACCTCAATACCAAATCCACCAGTATAATAATCAATATCATTAGAAAGTCTTTCATCATAAATATCAGCTATGGCTTTATAGACACTTAAAGCAGTTAAATTATCAAAGTCGCTAACATCAAAATAAATATCAGTATATATAATGTCGCCACTTTCAAGAGGAACAAAAACATTTTCATTTTCAGAATCATACTTTATCTTAAAACTTTCCTTGGATATGTCACTTACTCTTGTTGACATTAGTTTTTTTATTTCTTCTGGACTATCTTCTTTACTTTGATAATCTAAAAGAGTTTTATTATTTTCTGGTACTGGTTCTTTTTTCTCTTTAATTTCCTTTTCATCTGCAATTAAAATTCCATAAGAGCCTTTATCCACAAAATATTCATTGATTAAATCCTTAATATTGATTTTTTCCATATTTTCAAATATTTCATTTATTTTAATTGGTTCAAAATTTTCTCTGCCTTTAAGGAAATTGTTTATAAGTAACAAGCCATAAAATAGTCCCTTTGGCTTATACCCAAAATCTTCTTCTTTAAAGAAAAACTTTATACTATTTATAACACCTTTAAGTTTGTAATCATCAACGCCATTTTGAGCTATTTCTCTAAATGTATTATTTAATACTTTTTTAAACTTGTCTGTATTAATTTCATCTGAATTTTCCACAGTAATTTCAAATATTGTTGATAAGCCACTATCATCAAAATCACAGCTTACCTTATCGCCTAAACCATTATTTAAAAGTGCCTCTTTAATATTTCCCCCCTCTGTATAACAAAGAAGCGTAGCAAGTATTCCTAACATAGTACACTTAGTAATATCATTACTTGAACCTGTATTAAAAGCTACTGTAAGAATATTTTTGCTCTTAGTATTATAATGAATACTGAGTTCAACATTTTCATTTACTACTACTTTATTAAGTTTTGGAGGTTCCTTATATTCAAAGTCACTTAAAAATTCATTATCCAGTATGTTAATGTATTCATTAATATCTATATCACCATATAAATAGATAACTGCATTTGATGGATGATAATGATTTTTATGGAATTCTAAAAATTCCTCATAACTAAGGTCTGTTATAAAATCTGGATTTCCACCAGCATCATTTCCATAACCACAACCTTCAAATATTTTTTTATTAAGCATTTCAGAAAGTACAACAGCTGGATCAGAATATACTCCTTTCATTTCATTTAAAACGATACCATTATATTCCTTACCATCACTATTCCAACCTTCCTGCCTAAAAATACCTTCATTCTTATACATAAGAGGTCTAAAAACAGCATCACAATAAACCCTCATAAGGGTTTTAAAATCAGCCTCATTAGTACTAGCCACAGGATAAACAGTTTTATCTCTATAAGTCATAGCATTAAGATATGTGTGTATTGACCCCTTATCAAGTATATTAAATGGGTCTTTAACATTAAAGTTTTCAGAACCACACAAAACACTATGCTCTACAATATGTGGTATACCTTTGTCATTATCTGGCAAAGTGTTAAAACCTATTGTAAACACTCTGTCTTTGTCATCATTTTCAATATATATTAGCCTACAGCCTGAACTATGGCTATAAACATAGGCTGTACCTATGTTTTCTATTTTTTCTTGTTTGTATTGTTTAAACATAAGTTCTCCTTTAAATTATAGTTAACTCACTAAAATTCGGTCATATTCTTATAAATATAGTACAAGTAACTCTACCTATTACTTATCTACCTAAGATAACTATAATTAATAATAAAAAATATATAAATAAAAGGCAGATTATAACCTGCCTTTATAAACTACTCACTAGTTTTTTCACTAGTATTATCAATATATCTTTGTGCCTCTTTTTTAATACTTTGCACTGGATGTTTTTCTGCCACAGTTTTAAAATAATTTAAAGCTGATGCAGTATCTCCCTCTTTATCTGCTATTTTGCCCAACTGGTACATAGAGCTATATCTAATTTCATCACCCTCACCAGTACACTTAATAGCTTTATTAAAATAATCTTTAGCACTAGTATAGTCACCATTATTGCTTGCCCTTTTACCATCACTAAAATATTCACTAGCTGCTGCAGGCAAAACAGTTTTACAAAGGCTAGAATACTGACTTAAAACTTCTTGATTAAAACCAGCTGTACTTAAAGTAATAAGTTTTTCAGCTGCTTCTTCAACACTACCTTCATCATAATAGTTTTTAATATCACTAAGTAACTTTACTCTCTGCTGAAGTTCTTGATTATCAGCAGTATGAAGTTTAGAACGAAGATCCTCATTTTCTTGAGTAAGTCTATCAATAGTGGCTGTTTTATTTTCCAATTCAGTTTTCATATTATTTTGAAGAACATTATAATCCGTTTGTAGCTTATCATAATCACTTCTAAAATTTTTAGCAATAGCTGGCAAGCCCATACAACCTAAAACTACAGCACAAATAACTACACCATAAATAAAATAGCTAAAATTTCCACCTTGCCTTGATCTAGATTTTAGATCATTAGACTTAGACTTAAAAAACAATCTTTTTTCAGGCTTCAGCAACTGATAATACTTAATAGCTATAGGATTAGTGCAATCTATTTTAAGTACTTTTTCAGCCATTTTAAAAGCATCTGACTCTTTGCCTCTTTCAATATAGCAAAGAGCAAGTAAGTTCATAGCATCAACAAGTCCCTTGTTTTTTTCAAGAGCTTTTTTAAGATTTAATATAGCCATATCAGTATTACCCTGATTAGCATAGGATAAAGCCTCGTTGTACTTTGTTATTGCTTCATACATTGCATCAGCCTCTCTAGCACTTTCAAGTTCTGCAATATAATCAATAGCAATATTGTCAGTACTTTTAAGTTTATAGCTAATGCTCCATTCAATAAGAGCATTAGCTACTCTGCCTAATCTATAATAGCAAAGACCCATAAGATTTCGAGAATCTACATTTTTTTTGTCAAATTCAAGGCTTTTCCTTAATTCACCTACAGCCTCCGATATTCTATCTTCACGACAAAGCTCAAGAGCTTTGTTATAATAAGTTGCAGACAAACCAATAATTTTCTTTTGTAAAGAGCCAGTATACAGCATAACCCCACTCCTTACATAGTTTTTTTCAAATCTCTAAGAATATCCATAATATCCTCAACGCCATTAGTATCTACTGCTCTAGGAACATCTTTATTCTCCGGCAGTATTGAAAATTTAGCAAGTTCAGCCTTAAAATCTAACATAATCCACCTCAATTATTCTTCACTAGTATTTACAGTTTTTGAGATTTCAATACCTAATTCTTCTAACTGCTTTTCGTCAACAATATCTGGTGCATTAGTAAGTAAACAGCTAGCATCCTTAACCTTAGGGAAAGCAATAACATCTCTAATGCTTTCTGTATCATTTAAGAGCATTACCATTCTATCAAGACCAAATGCTAAACCACCATGTGGTGGAGCACCATACTTAAAGGCATCAAGAAGAAAACCAAATCTTTCCTGAGCATCTTCCGGAGTAAATCCTAAAAGTTTAAACATCATCTGCTGAATTTCTTGAGAGTGAATTCTAATAGAACCACCACCAAGTTCACAACCATTAAGAACCATATCATAAGCCTTAGCTCTTACTCTACCAGGGTCAGACTCAACATACTGCAAATCCTCGTCCATAGGAGCAGTAAATGGATGGTGAACAGCTACAAATCTTTCTTCTTCATCACTGTATTCAAGAAGAGGGAACTCAGTAACCCATAAGAATTTGTATTCACTATTATCAAGAATTTCAAGTCTTTTAGCAACTTCAAGTCTTAATGCACCAAGAGCATCAAACACAACCTTATTCTTATCAGCACAAATTAAAATTAAATCACCAGCCTTAGCACCAAAGCGTTCAGCAATCTTTTTAATAGTTTCTTCATCAAAAAACTTAGAGATTGTAGTCTTGTATGTTCCGTCATCATTGCAAACAATCCAAGCTAGACCTTTAGCACCATAAGTCTTAGCAACATCTACAAGAGAATCTATCTTCTTTCTTGGGAAATGTCCACAGCCTTCTGCGTTAATACCTCTTACAGAACCACCAGCATCAATAGCATTTTGGAACACTCCAAATTCAGAACCATTAACAATATCTGTAATGTTCTTTAATTCCATACCAAATCTAATATCAGGCTTATCTGAACCAAATCTTTCCATAGCCTCGCAATATGGCATTCTTAAGAAAGGAGTTTCAACATCAATACCCTTTAATTCCTTAAACACCTTCTTAATAAGTCTTTCATTTACACTCATAACATCTTCTTCCTCAACAAAAGAAAGCTCCATATCAATTTGTGTAAATTCAGGCTGTCTATCAGCTCTTAAATCCTCATCTCTAAAACACTTAGCAATTTGGAAATACTTGTCGAAACCAGATACCATTAAAAGCTGTTTAAAAAGCTGTGGACTCTGTGGTAAACCATAAAATGTACCTGGGTGAACTCTTGATGGTACAATATAATCTCTTGCACCTTCTGGAGTAGACTTACCTAAAATAGGAGTATCAATTTCAATAAAACCTTCTTCAGTTAAGAACTGTCTTACTGCCTGACAAAGTTTATGTCTTAAAATAATGTTTTCGGCTACACTTGGTCTTCTTAAATCAAGGTATCTATACTTTAATCTAAGCTCTGTACTTACATTAATGTTATCTTCAATCTGGAAAGGAGGTGTATCAGATTCAGATAAAATCTTCATTGAATCAACACTAACTTCAATCTTACCAGTTTTCATATTAGGATTAATATTTTCAGGAGTTCTAGCCTGTACCTTACCTGTTACAGCAATTACATATTCACTTCTGATTTCACTTTCCTTAGTAATTACATCTTCACTGCTATTGTCCTTATCAACAACAACCTGAACAATACCTGTTCTATCTCTTAAAAGTACAAATGAAAAGTGACCAAATTCTCTCTTACGGCTTACCCAACCCATAAGTGTCACTTCTTTGCCAACCATTGCCTCGTTTACATCACAGCAATAGCAGCTTCTTTTTAAACCTTCCATTAACTCTGCCATTTTTAATTATCTCCAATCTGTTTTTTTATTTCATTCCCAATATTTTCAAGGTCAACTGTTACCTGTTCACCAGTAGCCATATTCTTAAGAGCAACTGTATTGGAATTAACTTCATCTTCGCCAATAACAGCT
This sequence comes from uncultured Eubacterium sp., assembly GCA_900543365.1. GTDB lineage: Bacteria > Bacillota > Clostridia > Lachnospirales > CAG-274 > Gallispira. The sequence goes on from UQRG01000021.1 coordinate 10,140, forward strand.
ACAAAAGGTATACCTAACTTATTTGCATACTTCATTTTATGCTTCATACCCTTATTCGCATAGTAGCAATCGGCAGTAAAACCGGCTTTCCTAATTTCGCTGGCAGTCTTTAAAGCATAAGCTAAATCTATATTCATTGGAAGAACAAGACAATCTGTAAGACTAGCCTTTTCAGCCTTTATTATACCAGCATCTTTAAGCTGAGAGAAAAGTCTTGTAAGACCAATAGAAATACCAATACCTGGCATTTTATTATTAGTGTAGTAACCAGTAAGATTATCATACCTACCACCAGAACAAACACTGCCTAATCCTCTGTAATCATCAAGTATAGTCTCATAAACAGTACCAGTATAGTAATCAAGACCCCTAGCAATAGTAAGGTCAATAGTAAAGTAATCTTCCTCAATACCAAAGGCTCTCATATACTGAGTAACTTTTTCAAGTTCGTCTACGCCTTCATTAAATTTGTCATTATCAATATCCATAGCTCTTAAAGATTCTATCTTTTCACTATCACTACCGGATATTAATATAAAATCAATAATTTTATTAATTTTGTCAGCATCAATACCAAGTTCTTTCAATTCTTCAACTACATTGTCTTTACCTATTTTATCAATTTTATCTATATTTCTTAAAATATCAGAAATCTTATCTTCAAGACCAAGACTTTCAAAGAAACCATTTAAAACCTTTCTGTTATTTAATCTAACTGTAAACTTGCCAAAATTAAGTTTTCTAAATACATTATAAATAACTGCAGGCATTTCAGCATCATAAGCAATATCAAGTTCTTCATTACCAATAATATCAATATCACACTGATAAAATTCTCTAAATCTACCTTTTTGAGGTCTTTCACCTCTATATACCTTACTCATTTGGTATCTCTTAAAAGGGAATGTAAGCTGACCAGAATGTTGTGCCACATATCTTGCGAGAGGTACAGTAAGGTCAAATCTTAATGCAAGGTCATTATCGCCTTTGTTAAATCTGTAAATCTGCTTTTCGGTTTCGCCACCAGCCTTAGCTAAAAGCACCTCTGAAAGTTCAATAACAGGTGTATCAAGAGGCAAGAAACCAAAGCTTTCGTAAACCTCTCTTATAGTATCATAAATTTTGTTAAATAAAATCTGGTCTTCCGGAAGAAGTTCCATAAAACCAGTTAATATTCTAGGTTTTACCTTATCCTTTGCCATAGTTATCTCCTTTTTAAATTAATGAAATATTCTTTTTTCTGTCAAGCATTTCATCAATTCTTGTTATATAGTCATCAACGCTTTTAACATTGAATATTCTTTCAATCTGATTAGTTTTAGTATTTACAAGTTTAGTTGAGCCACCAGCACCAAGAGCAAGTATACTCTGTTTTTCTTCCATAATAGCTACATTGTAAATACATTGACAGTTAGGCTTACAATAGCCTACATTTTCAAAATTACCTACCATATTTTTCTGTCTGTACATATAGTAAGGGGACATACCCATTTTTTCAGTATATTCTCTTGATATACCAATGAGTTTATCCATTTTAGTAGCATCTGTCATTTCATATTTATCAAGAGTTTCCTTTAATCTTGATGCTCTCTTAACAGCTAGAGTATGTACTGTAATACTTTCTGGAGCTAATTTCAAAAGCCCCTCCATAGTATTAACAACTTCTTTTTCACCTTCATTAGGAAGTCCAAGTATAATATCTGTATTTATATGTTTATGACCAACTTTTCTAGCCATTTCAAAAGCATTTAAAAACATTTCTACACTATGTTCTCTACCTATAAGTTTCAAAGTTTCATTATTTAAAGTTTGAGGATTAATAGAAATTCTTGAAACATTATGTTCCCTTAATATTCTAAGTTTATCTTCTGTTATAGTATCAGGTCTACCAGCCTCAACAGTAAACTCCAAAGGAATTTTAAAGCATTTTTCAACATTAGTCAATACTTTATCTAACTGTTTTTCATTTAATGATGTAGGAGTTCCTCCTCCAATGTACAAGCTTTCAAGTTCAACATTTTCGAGATATTTTTTTGAAAACTCCATTTCCTTAATAAGAGCATCAATATAAGCATCGATTTTAGCTGAATACTGCTTTAACGGATAAGATGTAAAAGAACAGTAAAGACATCTAGTAGGGCAAAATGGAATACCTATATATAAACCAGCTTTGCCAATACCACCTTCAACAATCTTCTTTTCTTCTTCGGCAACCTTTATCATAAGATTAAGTTTTTCATCACTTACTAAATACTTATCCTTAAATGTATGTCTAATTTCATCAGTTGTCTTCCCCTCAAGCCAAGCCTCTGATACAAGCTTGGCAGGTCTAACACCAGTAAGAATTCCCCAAGGGAGAGGAATATTTAAAATCGAGTTTACAGCCTTTGCAATAGAAAGTCCTATAATTCTTTTTATTTCCCTTTGGCTGTTATTTTCAGCCAAGGCATCAGACCTAGCCTTAAGTTTTCCGTTGTAGTAAACCTCACTATAAGCATTGTTACCATTTAAAAAACTTAAAACAGTTATGCCATCTAAGGTATTATCAGTTTGTATATATTTGTCATTTGGATAAAACATCATAAGTATGGACACAACATCATCAATGTAATTGTGCCCCTTTAAAACATAATTCATAATAAAACTCCATATTAATACTTTCAAATTTAATTTACAAAAGCATTATTTTCCATTTCATATCCAATACTTGTTTGCTGACCGTGACCAGTATATACAACAGTATCATAAGGTAATAAAAATAACTTAGTCCTTATGCTTTCAACTATAGCATTACTATCACCTCCGGGGAAATCTGTTCTTCCTACACTCATTAGGAAAAGAGTGTCACCAGAAAATAAAACTCCCTCTTTTTCAAAATAGAAGCAACCACCGCCGGGAGTATGACCAGGGGTAGATATAACCTTAAAACAAATGTTACCAAAGGAAACCTCCTCACCATCATTAAAAACTCTGTCATAAGGCACAGTAAAAGCCTTTCCGAACATTTTAGAAAGATTATAAACAGCCGAATCTGCTACAACTTCTTCACCTTGACATATACATATAGGTGCATTAGTATGATTTTTAATAGCCTCTGCTGCACCAGAATGGTCAAAGTGGCAATGAGTTAAACAAATAGCCTTAACATTAAGCTCGTGCTGGTCAATAATCCCACAAAGCTTGTCAGCCATAGCACCTGGGTCAATAATAATAGTTTCCTTTGTTTCTTCATCAATAACAAAATAACAATTTTCGCCCATATCAGGGGAAACAAATAATTTTAATCTCATTATAATTAATTCTCCTTTATTTTATCAAGGCTAAACAAACATTAAAAAGCATATAAACATTTCACTTATTGTATATTAATCATTAAAACAATTTATCACTATCAAGTAATATAGTTATTGGTCCATCATTTAAAAGCTCAACTTTCATATCAGCTTGAAATATACCGCTTTGAACATTTTCATAATTAGCTTTAGCATAATCTACAAAAGCATTAAAACTTTCTTTTGCCTCATCAGGCTTAGCACCCATAGCAAAACTAGGTCTATTACCTTTTCTGGCATCAGCATAAATTGTAAAATTAGGCACAAGTAAAAGACCATAGCCTAAATCTGATATTGACAAATTCATTTTGTCATCACTATCTTCAAAAATTCTTATATTCTTAAGCTTATTAAACATCCATTCAAAAGTATTTTGGTTATCACCAGTATTCATACCAACAAGAGCCATAATACCCTTATCAATTTTACCAACAACTTTACCATCAACACTTACAGATGCATAAGCAACTCTCTGTAAAACTACTCTCATTACGAATTCACTCTCTCAATATCGTCTACACCACTTATATTCATTATCTTTTTACAAAGAATTTCAAGTTGTTCTGTACCACTTATTTTAAGCGATAAATCTACTACAGCAGTACCATTTTTTAAACTTCTACCATTAACATTAATAACAGAAAGTCCCTCATCAATAACAACCTTTAATATATCAAGTGTAAGTCCATCTCTATCATCAGCAAATATTCTAATATCCGCCTTAAATCTGCCACTACCTGAGGCTCTGTCAATTGTCCATTCAGCCTCTAGAAGTCTAGCTCTTTCTTCCTCGCTTAAATTAATAATGTTAATACAATCTGTTCTGTGTATTGAAACACCTCTGCCTCTTGTAACAAAACCCACAATTTCATCACCAGGAACAGGAGAACAACACTTAGAAAACCTAACTTCAATATCACCTACACCGTGAACATAAATACCACTTTTACTCTTTCTCTTTTGTGCTGCCTGCTGTGCAGCAGTTTCACTTTCAATATGAGCCTTAATAGCTTCTTCCTGTTCTCTTAAAAGTTCTTGAGCGGTTTTATTACGCTTAACTTCAGCCTTATATTCTTCGTTAAGTTTATTAATAACCTGACCTTCTTTAAGTCCACCGTGACCTACAGCAGCACAAACAGACTCCCAATCCTTAAAACTATATCTTTCTTGAACAGCAGCCATAGCCTTAGGAAAAAGCAGGTCTGAAATATTGTAACCTTTTCTTTTTGCCTCTTTTTCAAGAAGTTCCTTACCTCTTACAATATTTTCTTCCTTATTTATTTTCTTATACCATTGATTAATTTTAGATTTAGCCTGACTTGTTTTTACAAATTTAAGCCAATCCCTACTAGGACCTCTTGAATTTTGAG
>UQRG01000022.1 GCA_900543365.1 uncultured Eubacterium sp.
GTAGATAAAATTAAATTTAATTTTCCTGTACCACATAAGTACAAGCCTGTTTTAAAAGATGTTTTATTAGATTGTCCTAAGAGTGTTGGAACAAAGTATTCTGAGTACAAACAAAAGATTTTTGAACTTGTTCCTCCAGGCGGCTATTGGAAAGATATACCTGAAGATATAGCTAAGGAATATATGAAAAGTTGCTGGTATATGGAGGGTGGACGAACAGGAATATTAAGAAGATTAAGTTTAGATGAGCCAGCACTTACGGTTTTAACTTCTCCGAGTCAAAAACAAACTGATAGATGTCATCCATTAGAGGCAAGACCTTTTACTGTTAGGGAAAATGCAAGATGTCAGACATTCCCAGATGATTGGCAATTTTGTGGAAGTGTAGGTCAACAGTATAGACAGGTAGGAAATGCTGTTCCAGTGAATTTAGCTTATGAGATTGGGTTGAAGATAAAAGAAGGATTGGAGTGTTTATAATGTGGAATTTATCATTTATAACTGAAGATGATTTTAAAAATCATATTGAAGATACAATAAAGAAATATGGTGAAAAATTAAATTCATTTGATTTAAAAAGGTTTAATAAAAATATTATTGACCCAATAAAATTAATTTTTGACAAAACTGTTTATGGAGCAAGTTGGGAAGAAATTATTAGTAATGAAATATTTAGGCAAAGAGATAAGTCTAATAATAATGATATAGGATATTTTCATCAAAGAATTTTCCAATATATTGATAATTGTGTTGTTCCACCAAACGGAAAAGAAGGTGGTTGGGATGTTATATATAAAAATGAAAATGGTATTGTAATTCCAAATGTGGGTACAGTAAAAACTGTTTATGTTGAAATGAAAAATAAACATAATACAATGAATTCTGCCTCAGCTGGAAAAACTTTTATTAAAATGCAAAATCAATTGCTTAATGATGATGATTGTGCTTGTTTTTTAGTTGAAGCTATAGCACAGCATTCACAAAATATAAAGTGGGAAACTACTGTTGATAAAAAGAAAGTTGGACATAAACTAATTCGTCGAGTAAGTATCGATAAATTTTATGAAATTGTAACCGGAGAAAAAGACGCTTTTTTTAATATGTGTATGATTTTGCCGACAATGATAGAAAGGGCTGTTGATGAATTAGGCTCAACTCTTGTCCCACATGATACAGTTATAGATGAGTTACGAACAATAGCAACAAATCAAGAAATTGAATATAATGACTTGGCAATAGCAATGTCTATTTATATGTTAGGTTTTGGCTCTTATATGGGATTTCAAGAATAGAAATAAAAAATGCGACAATCAAAAAAGACTTCCTATTTGGAAGCCCTTTTTGATTAATTTATTAAAGTCTATAAGTACCCTCAATATTACAAATATGTCTAGTATCAAGAATTATCTTACCCTTTAACTTGTCCATATTATCCTTAATTTCGTTATGTCCAACAAGAAGAACTACAAGGTCAACAGAATCCAGGAACTCGTCTAAGTCGTGGATTTGGTTAGGAACAACATCTTTAGTAATATAAGGGTCATATACCTTAACAAGGTTACCGCATAAATGCTTTTCCATAGATTCAAGCATCTGTAAAGTAGGTGACTCTCTCATATCGTCAACATTTTCTTTGTAAGTAAGACCGTACAAACCAACTTTGCTTACATCTGTCATATTATTTTCTTTCATAATATCGTGCACTCTTTCAAGTACAAATTCAGGCATACTATCATTAATCTTTCTTGCTGCAAGAATAATGTTAGCAAGACCAGGGTAATCGCCAACTAAAAACCAAGGGTCAACAGAAATACAGTGACCGCCTACACCAGGACCTGGTGATAAAATATTAACTCTAGGGTGCTTGTTAGCAATACGAATAATTTCATAAACATCCATATTATCAGAACGACAAATTTTTGCAAGTTCGTTTGCATAAGCAATGTTAATATCTCTAAATGTGTTTTCAACAACCTTAGTCATTTCAGCAGTTCTAATGTCAGTTACTACAATTTCGCCCTGACAGAAAGAGGAATAGAGAGCCTTAATCTTTTCACCTATTTCTTTGTTGTCAGCACCAATGGTTCTGTTATTGTGCAAAAGTTCGTAAACCATATTACCAGGTATAATTCTCTCTGGAGCATGGACAAGATTTAAGTCCTTGCCAATAACAAAGCCATTTGCCTCTACAATAGGTCTAACATGTTTGTCAATAGTACCAGGTGAAACAGTAGACTCAATAACAACTGTAGCACCCTTTGGACAAACCTCCATAACACTTTTAACAGCAGATTCCACATATCTAGCATCAACCTTCTTGCTAAAAGCATCATAAGGAGTAGGAACAGATACAATATATACATCTGTTACTTGATATTCTGTTGAAAACTTAATACCAGACTTAACAGCAACATCAAAAAGCTCATCAAGACCATCTTCTTTAAATGTAGTCTTGCCAGCATTTAAAGTATCTACAAGTTCCTTATTGTAGTCAGTACCAACAACCTCAACACCGTGAGATGCCATCATAAGAGCAGTTGGCAAACCAATATATCCTAAACCAATTACATTAATCATAAATAATTACCATAGCCTTTCTGAAATAAAACCATTTTTACTTGTTAATGATAACATTTTGATATGTAATTGTCAATATTTTTGGTGAAAATGGCTGTAAAACATATTTTAATCATTGTCAGCTACATCTTCAGCCTTTACTGGCACAAATATTTCATCTTCTTTGCTTTTTTTAAAATCCACATATTCCTCCTTAGCAAGTCTATAAAATTCCATTTGGCTAGACAAGAGTTCCTTAGCACCCCTTTTATCTACTGGCTTATAGCTACCGTCTGGCTGTTGAATCTTTGCTTTAATATTGTCTTTTAAAGTAATATCAATTATATCCATTACTTTTTTCTTTAAGTTTTCATTTTCAACAGGAAAAGCAACTTCGACTCGTCTGTCAAGGTTTCTGTTCATCCAGTCAGCAGAAGCAAGATAAATCTTAGGAGTACCGTTGTTTTCAAAGTAATAAATTCTACTATGCTCCAAAAATCTGCCTACAATACTTCTAACAGTAATATTATCACTTACAGTTGGAATACCGGTTTTTAAGCAACAAATACCTCTTACAATAAGTTCAATTTTAACACCTGCCATACTAGCTCTGTACAGTGCCTTAATAATGCCTGTGTCTACAAGAGAATTCATTTTAGCAATTATTTTAGCAGGTTTACCCTCAAGAGCATTTTTTTCTTCTCTTTCAATATTTTTAACAAACATTTCTCTAAGGTCAGTAGGTGCCGCTGAAATCTTATTCCAATTAGGATATTTTGAATAACCAGAAAGACAATTAAATATTGCAGAAACATCAGAGCCAATAGTTTCTTTACAAGTGAAAAGTCCCATATCAGTATATAGTTTGGCTGTTTTATCATTGTAATTACCAGTACCTAAATGGCAGTATCTTACAATACCTTCTTCTTCTCGTCTTACAACAAGGCAAAGTTTACAATGAGTTTTTAATCCTACAAGACCATAAATAACATGGCAACCAGCTTTTTCAAGTTTCTTTGCCCAATTAATATTGTTTTCTTCATCAAATCTAGCCTTTAATTCTACAAGTACAGTAACTTGTTTACCATTTTCAGCTGCTTCAATTAATGCCTTAATAATAGGAGAATTACTTGAAACTCTATATAATGTTTGCTTAATGGCAAGTACATTACTATCCTTAGCAGCAAATTTAACAAAGTTTACAACAGGGTCAAAGGATTGATATGGATGGGGCATAAGTACATCTTTTTCCTTAATTACATTAAACATATCTCTATCCTCAAATTCTTTAACTGGTACAGGAGGCATAGGAATATTACAAAGGTCAGGTCTATTAACAATGCCAGCAAGAGAAAACCATACCGTAAGGTCAATAACATCAGGTATCATATAAACCTCGTGGTCTTTTATTTCTAATTGTTCTGTAAGAAAGTCAAAGGAGTCTTTGCAAATATTCTTATCTACTTCAAGTCTTACAGGTGCACCCCATTTTCTTTGTTTAATAGAGTCCTCAATTTCTACCAATAAATCGTGGCTATCCTCTTCATCAATTTCAAGGTCAGCATCTCTGGTTACTCTAAAGCAATAGGCTGACAATACATCGTTAGCATTAAATAGCTTGTTTATATAAGCTCTTACAATTTCTTCAAGAAAAATAAGCTGGCACTTTCCTTTTTCTGATGGAAGTTTGACTATTCTGGATACTACTGATGGAACTTGAACTACTGCAAACTTTTCTTCCTTATTTTCATTGCTTAATTCAACAATAATGTTAAGACTCTTGTTTGATAATAACGGAAAAGGTCTTGAATTATCAATAGCCATAGGTGTCAAAATTGGATATAAAGTAGTGTTAAAGTATGTTTTAACATAATCCTTTTGTTCCTTATTTAAAGAGCCAAAAGGAAGAAACTCAATGTTATTTTCTTCAAGAAGTGGCATAAGTGTTCTGTGTAAACAATTATACTGTCTTTGAACTATGTTATGCACTTTATCTGATATAGCTTTAATTTGGTCACTAGCTGTCATACCAGCAGGGTCAGTTTTGGTAGAACCAGAAAATTCCTGAGTAACAAGACCAGCAACCCTAACCATAAAAAATTCATCCATATTAGATGCTGTTATTGCAAGAAAATTAAATCTTTCAATCAAGGGGTGGCTTTTGTCTAAAGCTTCTTCAAGAACTCTTGTGTTAAATTCAAGCCAGCTTAATTCTCTGTTATAGTAATATTCTTTGTTGTTTAAATCTATCATTACATTACACTCCTTTTGTTAAGAACAGCCTTAATACCAAATACATCTTCAAAAAGTTGTTTGCTCTTTTTAAATGACCATTTTTCAAGGTCAATATTTTTATAAGTTGATACTGTTATAATAAGTTGGTTACTACTTAATCTTACGCTTATATCCTCAAATTTGTTGTTATGACTTGAATATACAGCATTAGCGAGTTTTAAAATACCACTTAATTTGCAAACCTTAACCCTTTCTTCTGTATCCATACTTAAAAATACTCCGTTGTCCTCATAAGGCATAACATCATTGTGATAATAAGCAATAGCAGCAATAGTATGCTTTTCTTCATCATTAATACCTACAATATCAAGTCCTTTTATCATATGGTATGAAATTCTGTCGTGTTCTCTTATGTTGACAGCTTTGCCAATATCTTCTAACATAATAGCAATTTGCAAAAGCAATCTTTCTCTCTGACCAAGACCGTGATACTTTTTCATTTTGTCAAATATTTTAATAGCAATATTATTTACGCAATCAGAATATTCATTATCATCTCTAAATTTCGACTCAATGTTTTTAGCAGATATAAGGCTAAATTCTTCATAAGCCTTTGTAATAAGTTTTGCACTTTCAGAAAAAAGTTGTTCGTATAGTATAAAATCACCTGCTGTACATTTAGGTGATATAATATTTTTGTCACTTGTATACTTAACAATTCTTGAGTAAATAATAAAGGCAGGCAATATATTTTCTGCTTTTTCCACAGTTATTTCGTATTTTTCAGCAATTTCTTCCGGTGTCATATTCTTTATAGACCTATAAGTTTCCATAAAGTTTTCTCTAGTTATAATATTTACTCCACCTTTATTTTTTGCCTTACATAATTTGGAAATAGTTTCGATTTCATTACCACTTATAACAAAGTTTTGCAATTTCTCATTATTTATTGAAGCACTTATAGCATCTTGAAACGGATGCAAATATTCCTTAATTACTTGTAAATAATTTGCTGTATTTTCTCTGTAATCTTCAAATAATTCTGATATTCTCAAAGCACCAATTTTAATATTAGAACCTGTTATAACTTTTCCTTCCTTAAGTACAAAAATACTAATATTACCAGAACCTAAGTGGGCAATAAGTGTTGACTGCATTTCATCATTTTTTAATGATGCAAGAACCATTTTGTTAATATATACTTTTTCTTGGCTATCATCAATAACTGTAAGTTCAAGTCCAGTTTTAACTTTAAGCTGGTCAAGTATAAAATCTTTGTTTTTACTTTCTCTTATAGCTGTTGTAGCCAAAGCAATAACATCTTTAACACCATAATCCCTAGCAACAGCCTTGTAACCATTAATAATAACAGCAGCCTTTTCAAGACTTTCAAAAGAAATTTTGCCACTATGGAATGTATCTTTACCCAACGCAAGAGGATTAGATATAGATTCTATAACCTTTACACTGTTTGCACCTTTTTCACCTATTTTTAGTCTAAGTTCGTTAGAGGCAATTTCTATAACAGCAACACATTTTTTCATACAAAAACCTCCCATATTTTCTTTCATAGTAGATTTTGCTACATTTTTAGGAATTTTTAAAGCACTTTACAGTAAAAGAAGTGTAAAATTCCAGTAAATTTAAAAAAAACATTTTACATATAGCCAAATTTGCGTTACAATAAAAATATCGGCAATTATTAAGTCGGTGATAACTAAAGCTCGGAGGTGGGATTAATGCTTACAATTCTCAATACACAAGAAGAAACAACATTAAAGACCGATACAATATCAAAGGGCAGTTGGGTCAATCTTAGTGCCCCTACTAATCAAGAAGTACTTAATATTGCCCACAAATTGCATATAGATCTTAAAGATATGCGTTCAGCATTGGACTCTGATGAAGTATCACGACTTGAGAAAGAAGATGACTATACTCTTTTGCTTGTAGATATTCCTACAGTCATTTTAAAAAACCAAAGGGCTATATATACTACTATACCACTTTCTGTAATATATTCAAAGGAAAATATTGTTACAGTTTGTTTAGAGGATAGTCCTGTTATTAAAAAACTTATTAATAATCAAACTGCTATATGCACATATAAGAGAACGCAGCTTATTTACAAAATTCTTTATAATACTGCTAAACTTTATATGGAATATCTTATTAAAATAAATAGTATGCGTTCTTATATAGAAAATAATATTTCTACATCTAAAGAGACTCTTACAGAACTTTATGATTTAGAAAAAAGTTTGGTTTATTTTAAAACTTCCCTTAAAAGTAATGAAATAGTTTTAAATAGACTATTAAAACAGCCATCTGTCAAAAGATATACTGAAGATGATGAACTTCTTGAAGATGTGCTTATTGAATTTAAACAGGCTATTGAAATGACACAAATTTATTACGAAGTCCTTGACAACACTATTTCTAAGTATTCTGCTCTTATGGACTATGACTTGAACAATGCAATGAAGCTCCTTACTTCATTTACTATTGTTCTTGCTATACCAACTGTTATTTCTGGTATATTTGGTATGAACCTAATTAATATGCCGTGGGCAAGTTCTAATGTAGGCTTTTGGATAGTCAATGTAATAACATTTGCATTATGTTTTATATGTATTATACTTTTGAGAAAGAAGAAAATGTTGTAACTTGACAATTTATAAACAATTTGATACAATGTCAATACAGTGATAACTTACATAAAGGTCACACAAAGGGGTGCACCACCACGGGTGCAGGATTGTACAGCCAAATGTACGCTCTCCTTTGTGTGTCCTTTTTTATTTTAATAAAAGAGGTGAATGTATGACAATAATTAACGGAAAAGAAGAAATTAAAGCAAAGGGTATGACAATTAAAGAATATCTTTCCTTCCATAATTACAGACCTGACCTTGTAGCCATTGAACTTAATGGTAGTATTTTGCCAAAAAGCAGATATGAAACCTATGTTATAAGTGAAAGTGATACATTGGAAATTGTAACATTTGTGGGAGGCGGCTGATATGACAGCAAATGAATTTAAAAATGCTTTAATTGAAAGACACGGTCTAAAAATATACGAAAAACTAAAACACAGTAAAGTTGCCATTGCAGGACTTGGAGGCTTAGGTTCAAATGTTGCCGTTGCACTTGCAAGAGCAGGTGTTGGAAAACTCTTCCTTGTAGACTTTGACAATGTGGATATAACAAACCTTAACAGACAGCAGTACTTTATTAAGGATATTGGTCGAAAAAAAACCGATGCCCTTACTGAAATACTCAGAAAAATAAATCCCGTTGTAGAAATTGATTCCCTAAATATAAAAGTAACAGAGGAAAATGCCTCCAAAACATTTAAAGATTATGAGCTTGTGTGTGAGTGCTTTGACAAGGCTGAAAACAAGGCTATGCTTATAAATACACTACTTACCAAAACAGACAGCATAACTGTTATTTCTGCTACAGGTATGGCAGGTTACGGAGCCTCAAATACAATATCAACTAAAAAAATAAATGACAGGCTTTATATATGTGGGGACGGTGTATCTGGCATTGAGCAGGGGCTTGGACTTATGGCACCAAGAGTCGGTATATGTGCAATGCATCAGGCAAATATGGCTTTAAAATTTTTACTTGATAAAAAGGAGATATAAAAATGGAAAATGATAAATTAGTAATAGGTGGTCACGAATTTACTTCAAGATTTATATTAGGCTCTGGCAAGTATTCTCTTGACCTTATTAAGGCTGCTGTTGAAAATGCAGGTGCAGAAATTATTACTCTTGCTTTAAGACGAGCAAATTCTCAAGTAGATAATATACTCGATTATATTCCAAAAGGTGTTACACTTTTACCAAATACTTCTGGTGCTAGAAACGCTGACGAGGCTGTAAGAATTGCCAGACTTTCAAGAGAAGTTGGTTGCGGCAATTTTGTTAAAATTGAAATAATGAGAGATTCTAAATATCTTCTTCCAGATAATTATGAAACAATAAAGGCTACTGAAATACTTGCAAAAGAAGGCTTTATTGTTATGCCTTATATGTATCCTGACCTTAATGTTGCAAGAGATTTAAAGAATGCTGGTGCTGCAACAATTATGCCTTTAGGTGCTCCTATTGGTACTAACAAGGGTATAGTTACTAAGGAATTTATTAAAATTTTAATTGAAGAAATTGATTTACCAATTATTGTTGATGCTGGTATTGGCAAGCCATCTCAGGCTTGCGAAGCTATGGAAATGGGTGCTGCTGCTGTTATGGCAAACACTGCCATTGCTACTGCTGGTAATATTACAGCTATGGCTGAAGCTTTTAAAAAAGCTATTGAGGCTGGTAGAACAGCTTATCTTTCTGGTATGGGTAGAGTATTAGACAAGGCTAGTGCTTCATCACCATTAACAGGATTTTTAAGAAACTAATAAAGGAGCAATATAAAATGGACGAATTAACAAATCCAGAATTAAGAATAAATCATATGGAATACTTGCCTGATATGGAAGACATTGGTTCTGAAATTCAGGATAAGGTTATAAGTGCTATGGAAAGCTATGATGCTGACAAATATACTAAAGAAGATGTAAAGACAGCTTTATCTAAAGATGTACTTTCTCTTGATGACTTTGGTGCTTTGCTTTCACCAGCAGCATTACCTATGCTTGAAGAAATTGCTCAAAGAGCACAGCTTGAAACCAGAAAGCATTTTGGTAATAGTGTTCAAATGTTTACACCACTTTACATAGCTAACTATTGTGAAAATTATTGTATTTATTGTGGCTTTAACTGTCATAATAAAATACATAGAGCAAAACTTAATGCTGAAGAAATTGAAAACGAAATGAAAGCTATTGCTGAAACCGGACTTGAGGAAGTTCTTATACTTACTGGTGAAAGCAAGTCAATGTCTGATGTTAAATATATAGGTGAGGCTTGCAAAATTGCTAAAAAGTATTTTAAAGTAATTGGTATTGAAGTTTACCCTATGAATAGTGAAGATTACAACTACCTGCATAAATGTGGTGTAGATTATGTAACTGTTTTCCAAGAAACTTATGACTCTGACAAGTATGAAACTCTCCATCTTGCAGGTCACAAGAGAATTTTTCCATATAGGTTAAATACTCAGGAAAGAGCCTTAATGGGCGGTATGAGAGGTGTTGGATTTGCTGCACTTTTAGGTCTTTCTGACTTTAGAAAAGATGCCTTTGCTGTTGGTACTCACGCTTATTTAATACAACAGAAATATCCTCACGCAGATATAGCTTTTTCTTGCCCTAGATTAAGACCTATTATTAATAATGACAAAATTAATCCAAAAGATGTACACGAGCCACAGCTTTTACAAGTTATGTGTGCTTACAGAATATTCTTACCTTTTGCCAGTATGACTATATCAACTAGAGAATGTGCCAGATTTAGAGATAATTCAATTAAAATTGCTGCAACTAAGATTTCTGCTGGTGTTGATGTAGGTATTGGTGGTCACGGTGACAATAATAAAAAAGGTGACGAACAGTTTGAAATAAGTGACAGCAGAAATGTTAAAGAAGTTTATGACGCTATAAAGGCACAAGGCTTACAGCCAGTAATGAGTGAATATATTTATGTATAAAAAGATTGCTATTACAAATAGTCATTTGTGCAATAATTTAATTGAACAAATCAAAAAAATTCACAATTCAGACTATGACTATATAATACTTAGGGAAAAAGATTTAAGGGAAAAAGAGTATATTGACCTTGCTAAAAAAGCAATAGAAATAAGTGATAAAGTAATACTTCATACTTATATTTCAGCTTGTGAAAGCCTTAATTATTATAAAATACATTTGCCTTACAAGATGTTTATAGATAATATTGATATAATAAAAGATTACAATATAAAGGGCGTGTCAACTCATAGCATTAATGAAGCATTGTCTGTAGAAAAACTTGGTGGAACTTATATAACAGCTAGTCATATATTTGCTACAAAGTGCAAAGAGGGGCTTGAGCCTAAAGGTCTTAAATGGCTTAACAATGTTTGTAATAGTGTTAATATTCCTGTTTATGCCCTTGGTGGTATTAATAGTGAAAATGCTAAACTTTGCATTTATGCTGGGGCTAATGGTGTTTGTATGATGAGTGAAGCTAATAAATAGATTTATAAGTAATAAGTAATAGGTATAGTTAAAATAAATTTAAAACAAACTATACCTATTATTTATCATCTATTATCTATAAATCTAAATACACCTTTCCAATATCTTTCCTTATCTACAAGAGCTGAAACACCGTGTCCTGCATTTTTTATTATCATAAGAGCTTTTTTTGACTTAGTCTTGTTATAAAGCCTATGAACCATTTTAATGGGGACAAGATTATCACTATCCCCGTGAATAAATAGCACAGGTATATTAATATACTCAACTCTGTCAATAGGTGATGCAAGTCTTAAATCATATTTAGCTTTTTTTATACAGGCAAAATCCATTAAATTAACAAAAGGAAATCTAGGCAATTTAAAAGTGTTTTTTAATTCATAAGCAATAATATTATCAGCATTGTCAAAGCTGCAATCACTAATAACAGCCTTAACATTTGACGGAAGTTTCTCTGACGCCGCCATTAATACCGTTGCCCCACCCATACTGACACCATATAGATAAATTTCACTTTTACTATCTCCTCTTATAATAAGATGAATTATATTAATAATATCTCTGCTGTCAAGATTGCCCATTCCTATATAACGACCACCACTTTTACCGTGACCTCTTAAATCTGGTACAACTACATTATAGCCTTTTTCATAGAATGTTTTTGTGGCATAATCAAGAGTAGAACCCCAGCCACCATAGCCATGTACCACCACAACCCATTTTTTGCTTTTACTTTTTTGAATATAGACTTTACAGTACAAAGGGGTGTCATTACAACCTTTGACATAACATTCTGTGTTTCTTGATTTATTTTTCCATTTAATACGCTTTTCTCTTTCATTTATATTATCCTCCCTTACTATTTTTTCTTCATTAGATAAATTGGCACATTTAGCAAGTTCTTCTTTATTTCCACCTGCAAATATTGTTTCAAACATTGCATTTGCTTCACTTGCTATTTCCCTTATTATTAAACCAATGCCAGCTAAGATTACAAATTTTTTCATCTAAATTCCTCCTATAATATTTTGTACAAATTTTGATTTTATATGCAATAAAAAATTAAAAAATTTCTTGACTTGCCTGTTGAGGTGTGATACAATAACTTTTGTATGGTATTGAGATACCATCCTTGCTCTTGCACAAGGCAAGGGCCAAAGACCAAAAGGAGGTGCAAATAAAGATGAAGAAGTATGAACTTTGTGTAGTTTATTCCCCAGCTTTAGATGAAGAAGCATTAAATACAGCTAAGGAAGGCGTTAAGGCTCTTATTGAGAGATTTGGCGGTACTGTAGAGAATGTTGATGATTGGGGTAAGAAGAGACTTGCTTACGAAATTCAGAAGGTTAATGAGGGTATTTATAACTTCATTACTTTCAGTGCTGAAACTTCAGCTCCAGCTGAAATCGAGGCTCGTATGCGTATTAATGAAAAGGTTCTTCGTTATTTAATCGTTGCTCAGGAAGAGGCTTAATCAAAGGAGGTCGCCTATATGAACAGAGTTATATTGTTAGGAAGATTGGCGAGAGATCCAGAGGTTAGATACACTCAGTCTGCTGAACCTTTAGCAGTTTGCAGATTTGCTGTAGCAGTTGACAGACCTTATTCAAGAAATAGACAGGAAAACGAACCAACTGCAGATTTCATCAATTGCGTTTGCTTTGGCAAGCGTGGTGAAAGTATTAATCAGTATTTCCGCAAGGGTAACAGAATTGCCGTACAGGGCAGATTACAAGTTAGCAATTACACTGACCAACAGGGTAACAAAAGATATTCAACTGATGTAGTTGTTGAAGATTTTGAGTTTGTTGAGTCAAGAAACGAAAGAGCTAATTCAAGTGAGGGCGGATTTAATCCTGCTCCAGCACCACAATCCAGTGTTGCTCCTGCTCCTAGTGCTGGTTTCAGTATTGATAGTGATGCTGAAGACGAAGATTTACCGTTTTAATTAATTTATCGAATTTTAAAGTAAGGAGGATTCTTAATCATGATTAACAAGAAGCGTGGTAGAAGAAAGAAGAAGATTTGTGTTTTCTGTGCAGAAAAGGCAACTTCTATCGATTACAAGGATGTAGCAAAGTTAAGAAAGTTTGTTTCTGAAAGAGGTAAGATTTTACCTAGAAGAATTACTGGTAACTGTGCTAAACATCAGAGATTATTAACTACTGCTGTTAAGAGAGCAAGACATATTGCACTTTTAGCTTATGTAGCTGAGTAATTTCTAAATATAGATTTTACACACCCTTAGGTAATAACTTAAGGGTGTTTTATATTGTGCAAGTATACTGACAATATAAAAAGAGCTGTAAAACAGCCCTTTATCTATCTTTTTGCCTCATCTAACGCCCTATTAATAGCATCAAGCAAAATACTTTCAGTTACAGCATAGTCATTATTTAGCTCAATATCTGTACTCTGCATTTCAACAACCTTGTTAGCTAAATCGTCAATACAATTTGAAAAACCCGGATAAAATACCTCCTGAGTTTCATTAAGCTGTTCCAATGATATACTTTCAATTTCATTTTTGCCGACTGTTACAGACAATGTAACAGGCTTGCCCTGTAAAATAATGTCAGAATTATATGTACCCTCCTTATATGTACTCTTAAAGCTACCACTAAAAAAAGCAATTACTGCTCCAATTATAATAATGCCCAGCACTGCAAATATTGCAGTTTTAATTATGTCCTTTAATTTAAAGACAAATATTTTAGATGCCACTTTTTTCACCTACCCTTTTTAATATAATTATATAGAAATCTAATAAAAATATGATATAATTATTTCAATGAGGTGATATTTATGAGCTTAAGATATATATTAGGAAAATCCGGAACAGGTAAAACTACACAATGTATAGATGAAATTACATATACTGACAATAGTCAACGAATTTTTTATATAGTACCTGAACAATTTACACTTGAGTCTGAAAAAAATATATTAAGTAAAAAAAAGGCAGTTATCAACATAAATGTTTTAGGCTTTAGACATTTAGCTTATTTTATTATATCTAAAATAGGTACAGCCAACAGAAAAATACTTGATGATACTGGCAGAACTATGCTTATTAAAAAAATCGTACTGGAATTAAAAGATAAATTGGAGTTTTACAAAAATTCAGCAGAAAAACAAGGTTTTGTTGATAACATTGAAAGCACTATTACTGAACTTATGCAATATAGTATTTCTCCAGAAAATCTAAGTGAACTTATACTAAATTTAAAAAACAGCAATTTAAAAGAAAAGCTTAAAGATATTCAAATTATATTTTCAAAGTATAAGGATTATTTATACAGTAAATATATTTCCGGTGACGGTCTACTTGATATTTTACCTGAACTTATACCTTACTCTATAGTTAAAGGTAGTGAAATATGGATAGATGGTTTTAAAAGTTTTACACCTCAAGAAAACAAGGTTATTGAAGCTCTTTTAAAACATTGTAAAAAAGTTCATATTTCCCTTAGTATTTCAGAAAAAAATATATCATTTAATTGTATAAGTCCTTTTGATGAAGAGTATGAAGTAAAAAGA
>UQRG01000023.1 GCA_900543365.1 uncultured Eubacterium sp.
TTCATTTTATGTAATAGTGGTACAGTACCTGAAAGTATTTTTTCATATTCAGTATAAATATCATAATAAAATTCTTTTAGTGAATTTATATTTATATTGCCCACATTTTCAATCATAAGTGGTAGTGCAGGATTTCTTATTATTCCTCTACCTATCATTATTGTATCAACAGTAGGAAAAGTACTTATGAATTTATTATAATCAGCTAATGTAAAAATATCTCCATTGTAACACAATTTATTTTTACTATTTTTAACAGCATACTTAAAAATTTCCCAATTAGGTGTATTTTTGTACATATCTATTCTTGTTCTTGGGTGAATTATAAGTTCACTAATAGGATATTTATTATATATTTCAAGTAATTTATAAAATTCTTCCGATTCTTTTAAGCCAATTCTTGTTTTAATTGAAATATTGTAATCACTACTATATATTTTTTCAAGAAAGCAATCCAATTCATCAGTATAAGCTAAAAATCCAGAACCTCTGCCTTTTGAAACAACTGTACCTGATGGACAACCTAAATTAAGATTAAATTCAGTGTAGCCATATTGACTAAAAACATTGCACATTTTCAAAAAACCTTCAGCAGAATTAGTAAGTATTTGAGGCACAAGGTTTTGTCCCTTATTATTTTCAGGTAAAATATCACGAATTACCTTTGTTCCTAAATTACCATTTTCTGTTGGTGTAATAAAAGGAGTATAGTACTTATTAATTCCACCAAAGTGCTTGAGCTGATTAGCTCTAAATATATTGTTTGTTATACCCTCTAAGGGTGCAAGATAAATTTTCATATTATCCTAATACCTCTTTAGCTATATCAACAGATTGCTTTGCGTCTTTTGAATAATAATCAGCACCTATTTTTTCTGCGTATTCAGGAGTAAGAACAGCACCACCAACCATAATCTTACAGTCACAATTATTATCTCTTAAAAGTTGTATAGTATCTGACATTGAACCTAAAGTTGTAGTCATAAGGGCACTAAGACCAACAAGGTGGCAATCGTTTTCTTGTACAGCATTTAATACTGCCTCATATTCAACATCTTTACCTAAATCAATAACATCATAACCGTAGTTTTCCAAAAGAACTTTTACTATATTTTTACCTATATCGTGTACATCACCTTTAACCGTAGCAATTACAATCTTACCTTTGCTAATACTTTCGTTGGAATTTGATGACATATTTGCTTTAAGAACTTCAAATGCCTCTTGGGCAACACCAGCAGAAAGTATAAGCTGTGGTAAGAAAATTTTACCACTTTCAAACTCAGAACCAGCCTTATCAAGAGCTGGAATAATGATGTTGTTTATGACTTCCATTGGGTCTTTTGTTTCAAGAAGTTTAGTAGTTATTGCTTTTGCCTCAGATTTAAGTCCCTTGTCAATGGCATATTCAAGTGTGTGTTCTGACTTATCATCTATTTTTACTTGTGTCTGAACCCCACTATAATTAGCTATAAATTCAGTAGAGTTTTTATCGTGGTTTGCAAGAAGTCTATATGCTCTTACAGCACCGGTCATTGACTCTACATTTGGATTTATAATAGGTAAGTCAAGTCCCTTTGTTAATGCCATTGATAAAAAAGTTCTATTTATAAGCTCTCTGTTAGGCAAACCAAATGAAATATTTGAAACACCTAATACTGTTTTTAAACCAAGTTCTTTTTTAACTCTTTCAAGAGCATTTAATGTTTCAAAAACAGCAGCCTGTTCAGCTGATGCTGTAAGTGTAAGACAATCAATACAAATATTTTCTTTAGAAATGCCATATTTAAGAGCAGTATTCATTATTTTTTTAGCAATTTCAAATCTCTTATCCGCTTCTTTTGGTATACCATCCTTATCAAGTGTAAGACCCAATACAGTACCACCGTATTTTTTAACAAGTGGCAGTATTTTAGCCATAACTTCTTCTTCACCATTTACAGAATTTACAAGAGGCTTGCCATTGTATACTCTTAAAGCTGCTTCAAGTACTTCTGGTACAGTTGAGTCAATTTGCAAAGGAACATCAACTACACCTTGAACTGCTTTAAGTACCTTTATCATCATTTCTTTTTCATTAATATCAGGTAAACCTACATTAACATCAAGAATATCTGCACCACCTTGTACCTGTTCAATAGCTTGACCTAAAATATAATCAATATTATTGTCAATTAACGCTTGCTTAAATAACTTTTTACCGGTTGGGTTTATTCTCTCACCTATTATCCTTGGTTGGTCAACAACTACTGTTGAAGTAGGTGAACATATAGCTGTTGGTATTTCTTTTCTTACAATAACAGGCTTAACTTTGCTAAGAATCTTAACTGTTGCCTTTATAAAATCCGGAGTAGTACCACAGCAACCACCAACAATTCTTATGCCATACTCGTTCATTTTTAATATATATTCTGCAAATTCATCTGGTGTTACATTATATTCATTTGTAACTGGATCTGGTAAACCTGCATTGGGTTTAATTACAATAGGAAGATTAGTCCACTTTGAAAGTTCCTCTATAATAGGAAAAAGTTCCTTAGGACCTAATGAACAGTTTACACCTATAGCATCAACTCCCAATCCTTCAAGAGTAAGTGCCATTGATGAAATAGCACAGCCAGTAAATGTTCTCATATTTTCTTCAAATGTCATAGTGACAATAATTGGTTTATCACTATTTTCTTTAGCTGCTAAAACACCTGCCTTTACTTCATAAAGGTCAGTCATAGTTTCAAATACAATTAAGTCAGCATCTTTTCCAGCTATAATCTGTTCTTTAAATATATCATACGCTTCCTCAAACTTTAATGTACCAGTTGGTTCTAAAAGCTGACCGATAGGCCCAATATCAAGAGCAGCATATGAATTAGTGCCTTTACAAGCCTTTTTTGCATTTTTAACACCAGCTTCAATTACTTCTTCTACTGTATAGTTACAATCAGCAAGTTTGTAACTATTAGCACCAAATGTATTAGCATATACAATATCAGAACCAGCATCAATATAACTTTTATGTATATTCACTATTTGTTCTGGGTTAGTAATACCTAATAATTCTGGTATACCACCAACTTCAAGACCTTGGGACTGTAAAACAGTACCCATAGCACCATCTAATATAACATAATCTTTTTCAAGTAATTTTTTAAAATCCACAGTGTGTTCCTCTCTTTCTAAACTGGCAAGTTTTATTCATTGAACATATAGCACAGCCTCTTTTCTTTTGTGGAATAGGTAAATCTGATATGCCTATTATTGCTGTTACTGACTTTCTCGGTATAAGAATATTATTGTTTGTTGCTGTTAAACCAATTAACTTGTGTGCATTAAGTATTTTTATAAAATTGTTTTGTATATTTATTGGCAAATCACCATAACCGGGAGAAAACCTCCAAGTAATATATTTTAAGCTAAGATTTGTCCTTATTTCATCTTCAACTTTATTACAAAATTGTTCAATTAATGCACTAGCCATTGAGTCAGTAATAAGAGATGCCGTCATATCTATTATGTTAAGTCTATTTATAAGTTTATCAACCTTATCTGACAATGTACAAGCCATTAAAATAGCCTTGTTACATTCTGCCAAATGATTTTTAATAGAATTGCCCTCAAGAATAAGGTCAGTGTTTTTTAATTTAACTATGTCATTACTTTTTTCAATATCAAATACCTTGTAACAATATCTGTAGTTGACCTCATTAAGAAGATTTTTTTCACACTCAATTAAAATAGGCTTAATGTTTTCTATATCTATATTTTTTTTGTAGCCCATATACCGTAAAGCTTCATCAATATTTACCTTGTCTATTGTAATCATTGCAATACTCTCCAAAAAACATATTTGTATAATTATAACATAATTAAATTTAAAGGTAAATAATAATTGTATTAAATTTGATTTTGTGATATAGTATAAAATAGAAATTAGATACATATTAGGAGAAAAAGTATGAAAGTTGGTTATTTAGGTCCAAGAGGTACATTTAGTGAACAAGCTGCTATTACTTTAGCAAAAGGTAATGAGTTAGTACCGTATCATAGTTTTTTAGATGCTTTAAAGGCTGTAGCTAATGATGAGGTACAGGAAGCTGTTGTTCCTATAGAAAATTCAATTGAAGGTATTGTTAATGCCACAATTGATAGTCTTGCCTTTGATGTTGATTTGTATATTCAAGAATTGCTTATTATGCCTATTGAACAATGTCTTATAGCTAAAAAAGGAACAAAATTAGATGATATTAAAACAATAATGTCACACCCTCACGCTATTCCACAGTGCAAGAATTTTATTAACGCTAATATTCCTAAGGCTGATACAGAAACTAAAGCATCAACTGCCAGTGCAATACAAGCTGTTGCTGAAAGTGAATATGGAATTGTAGGAATAGGAGCAAAATGTGCTGCAGAGTTTTATGGACTTGAAGTTATAGCCGAAGGAATACAAGATACAAATGACAATTTTACAGAATTTGCAAGAGTATCAAAACATAAAACAACTGAGTATAATAATGGTAATTTTGTAACAATTGTCTTTTCTACTTCAAACGAACCTGGTGCACTTTTAAAAATTTTAGATATTTTTTCTATATATGATATTAATATGTCTAAAATATATTCAAGACCTTTAAGAAATAAGCCTTTTGAATATATATTTATAATTGACCTTGATGTAGAAAATAACGGAGCAGATTTTGAAGTAGCTATTAAACTTCTTAAGAGGAAAACAACTTTTTGTAAAAAATTAGGCTGTTATGGCATTGTTGATAAAAGATTGAAAAAATAAATAATATATGTTATAATGTCAACAGTGGAGGATAAATTATATGAACGAATGTATATCAATTCCTTTTCCTTGTGTAAAGCTAGATGAAAAATTAAATATTGTCGACTTTAATTCTGTTTATAAAAATTGGAATGAAAATATAAATAAAACTAACGCTATTTTTGATATTGTTCCTGAATTTGATGTTGATAGACCTAAACAATTTGCTGTTGTAGGTGATAAAGCTTACGATTTATATACTACTCATTGTGAAGATTTTTTTAATGTTGTATTTGTAGAAAACCCTTATCTTAATGGTGAGGGGTGTTTACAATCAAATATTCTTGTAGGTATTTTACTTGTGGATAATAGTATTGAAATTCAAGAAACAATGGACGAAATAAGATTCCCTCATTTTAGTGCTATTATTGAAAGAAAGATTAATGATTACTTTAACAATATGGGTGGACTTGTTAGAAAATTTGAAAGTGGAAAATATCTTTTCGTTCTTAATAAAGAGATGTTAAAAAAGCTTAGAGAAGATAAATTTTCTATTGTTGAACAAATTGCTAAAATTGAAATGGGTAATGATGTTCCAGCTACATTAAGCATTGGTATAGGTATGAATGGTAAAACAGTCAACGAAGATATGGCTTTTGCAAGAGGTGCTTTAGATTTGGCACTTGGCAGAGGTGGTAATCAGATTGTAATTAAAGAATCTGAAGATACATATCAATTTGTTGGTGGTGATGGTCAAGAAGTAAGTCAAAATTCCAGAGTAAGAGCAAGAGTTAAGGCTTATGGTTTAGTTGAGCTTATTTTATCTGCTAGCGATGTTATAATAATGGGACACAAAAATCCTGACCTTGACAGCTTAGGCTCGGCCGCTGGTATTTTCGCTATAGCTAATTTTTACGACAAAAAATGTCATATAGTTTTAAACAATGTAACAAGTGGCATTAAAGCATTGTACGAAAGACTTTGTGATGATGGCAGATATGAAAATGTTTTTATAAATAGTGAAGAAGCACAAAAAATTATTAAAAGAAGAACTCTTCTTGTTGTTGTTGATACTCACAGACCGTTTCTTACAGAGTGTCCTGAACTTTTAAATGTCGCTAGAAGTATAGTTATGATTGACCATCATAGAAAAGCTACGGGGGCTATTGATAATTGTGCCCTTATTTATCACGAGGCTTATGCGTCATCAGCTTGTGAAATGGTCACAGAAATGCTTATGTATATTAAAGGCATTAGACTAAGTAGAACAGAAATAGAAGGCTTACTTGCCGGCATAACTGTCGATACTAAGAATTTTGCTTTTAAAACCGGCATAAAAACATTTGAGGCTGCTGCATATTTAAAGAAAAATGGTGCAGATACTATATCTGTTAGAAGATTATTTAAAAACTCTTTTGATGAGTATCTTGCTAGGTCAGAAATAATAAGAACAGCAGAAATTATATATGGCAATATGGCTATATCGTCACTTGATGAAAGTATACAGGTTGATAATCCTACTGTACTTATAGCACAAGCTGCTGATGAACTTTTAAATATACAAGGTATTGAAGTAAGTTATGTGCTTTGCCATTATGGCAATCAAATTAATATAAGTGCTAGAAGTTTAGGTAAAGTTAATGTTCAAAAATTAATGGAAAAACTCGGTGGAGGTGGTCATCAAGCTGGTGCTGCTGCTCAGATTGAAGGTGTTACTATGGATGAAGCCGTTAGTTTATTGAAAGAAAAAATTGAAGAATATATTGAGGAGAGTGAATAAAATGAAGGTTATTTTATTACAAGATATAAAAGGTGTGGGTAAAAAAGATCAGACAATTAACGCAAGTGATGGTTATGCCAAGAATTTTCTTATGCCTAAGAATTTAGCTGTTGAGGCTACATCTGCTAATATTAAAAAACTTGAAAGACAACACGCAGAGGCTGCTGCTAAAGCTCAAGCTGAACTTGAAGCAGCACAAAAACTTGCCAAAGAAATAGAAAATAAGACTATAAACCTTAAAGTAAAAGTTGGTAACAATGGTAAACTTTTTGGTGCTGTTACAAATAAAGAAGTTTCTATTGCATTAAAGGAACAGTTTAACATTGATATAGATAAGAAAAAGATTGTTGTTGACCCAGTAAAGGCTATTGGTAATGCAGAAGCCAGTATTAAACTTCATCCTAATGTGACAGCTAAATTAAAGATTTCTGTAGATAAAGCATAATAGAGGTAATATTATGGCTGAAAATAATAACGAGAATACTTATGTCAATAGAATACCTCCCCACGATAATGATGCAGAGCAAATGGTTCTTGCCTGTATGCTTTACCCGGATGAGGATGGCGTAAGAGTGGCAGCTGAAAATTTACTTTCAAGTGATTTTTATAGTCCTTCACATAAGCTTATATTTGAAGCCTTTCTTGATTTATATAATAATAGCAAGCCTGTTGACTTTGTTATGGCAAAGGATAAACTTGAAAGTATGGGTTATTTGGAACAGGTTGGAGGAATTGAATATCTTGTTAGTCTTAATGGATTAGCTGCAACAACTGCTAAAACAAAGTATTATGTAGATATTGTAAAACAAAAAGCTGTATTTAGACGACTAATTAAAGTTGGTGACAGTATTTCTTCTAGTTCTTATGAAGGTAGTGAAGATGTTGATACAGTTATTGCTAAAGCTGAACAGGATATTTTGGAGGTATCTCAAAATATAAATAGTAATGACTTTGTTTCTATGGACAAGGTTATGGCTGAAGTTATTGAAAAAATTGATAAAGTAACTAGGTCTAACAGTAACATAACTGGTATCGAAACAGGTTTTAAGGATTTTGATAGACTTACAGCAGGACTTCAAAATTCTGACCTTATACTTGTTGCTGGTCGTCCGTCAATGGGTAAGACAGCCTTTGCTCTTAATATTGCACAGTATGCTGCTGTTGAAGGTAGAGTACCTACTGCAATATTTAGTTTGGAAATGTCAAAGGAACAACTTGGTAACAGAATGTTGTCATCTCAAGCACTTGTTGATTCTGGCAAACTTAGAGTTGGTAATTTAACTCCAGAGGAGTTTGACAGCATAGCTATGGCTATGGGTACACTTTCTGCTGCACCTATTGAAATATATGACACTCCGGGTATTAACCCAATAAGTATGAGAGAAAAGTGCCGAAAACTTAAAATGGAAAAAGGACTTGGACTTATTGTTATTGACTACTTACAGCTTATGGAAGGTACTGGCAATAGAAATGAATCGGACCAACAGAGAGTTTCATACATATCTCGTTCTTTAAAGGCTATTGCAAGAGAGCTAAATGTTCCTGTTATTGCACTTTCACAGCTTTCAAGAGGACCTGAAGGCAGGCAAGATCATAGACCTATGATGTCTGACCTTAGAGAATCTGGTGCTATTGAGCAGGACGCCGATGTTGTATGTCTTTTGTTTAGGGAAGAGTACTATAAGAAAGATGACCCAGAAGTTAAAAATAAAGGTGAAGTTATAGTCGCTAAGAATAGAAATGGTTCTACTGATACTGTTAAACTTGTTTGGCAAGGTCAGTTTACTAAGTTCCAAGATGCTATTGATGAGGATTATATGCCAGATATTCCACCCGATATGCGAGAATAAATATTTGTTAATTAAAAGGTTCCTTGTCAACTATAATGGTTGATAAAGAACCTTTATTTATTAATTTAATTCCACAATAAAATTTTACTACAATTTATTAATCAAAATAATATTAATGAACTTTAAAACAATTTATCAATATTTTTATAATAACAAAATAACAAAAAATTAGGATTTTCTTTTATTTAAAATAACATAATACCTTGTAATATTTAATGAACAAAATTATACACCCATTTTTATTAATTATTTATAATTATATTAGGATTTTCTTTTCTATTAGCCATATCAAGTACACACTTTATTGTCTTTTCAGCCATATTAGATACAACTATATCAGAATAAAATGCCGTATGTGGTGTCAATATAACATTAGGAAAAGACCTTAATATAGCCATTCTTCTATTTACAATAACATCACCCATTCTATTGGCATAATAAAGTCCATCTTCGTGTTCAAGTACATCAAGTCCAGCTCCCCCAACCTTTCCACATTCGAGAGCATCAATCAAAGCATCGGTATCAATTAATCTACCTCTGGCAGTATTTACAATAATGACACCTTTTTTCATTTTTTTAAAGGTATCTGCATTTAAAAGATGATGATTTTCATCAGAGCCAGGAGTATGTAATGTAATTAAATCACTTTCTCTAATAAGAGTTTCAAAATCTGTATACTCTACATATTTCTTGATATTTTCATTTTGATAAATATCATAAGCAAGTACTTTACTTCCAAAACCAGCAACCCTATTAATTACAGCTTGACCAATACGACCTGTACCAATAACACCAACAGTACAGTCACCTAAATTTTTACCTATTTTGCCCTTTAAGCTATAATCTTGAACTTCAGACCTTTTTAAAATATGCCCTATTTTTTTACAACTCATAAGCATAAGCATAAGAGTAAAATCAGCAACTGTATCTGGAGGATAACTTACATTTGATACACCTATTCCCTTAGACTTTGCATATTCAATATCTATATGGTCAAATCCTATTGAACGAGTTGCAAAATATCTAACACCTAAATCATAAAATTTGTCAATAATTGTTTTATCAATATTACAAGGAGTGAAACTAACTGCATCATAACCTTTTGCTAAATCAGCATTTTTTAGACTAGGATACTCACTTGTGTAGCCATATTCAACTTTATATTTTTTTGCAAATTTATCAAAAAATTCCTTTTCATCAAAATCTCTAAAACAATAAACAAATATTTTCATTATCAGACCTTCTTTACAATTATTTATTATGGCAATATATTAACATATTTTTTATTTATTTTCAATAGTTGCCAAATCGTAAAAACTCCTATAAATATTACTACTTAAAATTTTGCATAAAAATATCGTAGCAGAGAACACTACTACGATATAAATTCAAACTAAAAAATAACCCTAAAATACCATAAAATAATTATTTAAACAACCTGTTTATCTTTCCATTTTCCACTTCTATATCTGCAAATAAAGCAAATAGCTCTAACACACCAATCCATAATCATTGCTATCCACACACCAAATACACCAATACCAAGATATTCACCAATAATATAACTAAAAATAACTCTACAAATCCACATCGATATTATTGATGTAATCATACTAAATTTAACATCACCAGCAGCTCTAAATACACAAGGAAGTGTAAATGCCATAGGCCATATAAATAATGCACAAGAACCGTGTAATATAAGTATATGTGTAGCCTCTGTAGATGCCATATCTGACAAATCATATAATTTTAATATAAAAGGAAGAAGTAAAAATGTTATACCCACTGTAATAAAAGTACCTATATAAGCAAACAAATTTAATTTTTTAGTATAATACTTAACTTGCTCATAATCTCCTGCACCTATACATCTTGATATAACAGTAATCATAGCCAAATTTACAGATACACCAGTTAATGTTTGAAAGCTTGCTACAATGTTACTAATTGCATTAGCTGCAATAGCAAATGTACCAAATGTAGATACAAGACTTAAAACAAGTATTTTACCTAATTGAAACATACTATTTTCTAAACCATTAGGCACACCAATATACAAAATTCTTTTAACCATTTTCCACTGAATTTTATACTTTAATGTTTTCCTAATATGTAACTGTAATGATTGGTTACAAGCAAGAATAGTAATTACAACACCGGCAAATATTCTTGACACAAGTGTAGGAATTGCTACACCCTCTGTACCACACTTAAAGCCGTAAACAAGTATAGCATTACCAGCCACATTAATACAATTCATTATAATAGATATTTTCATTGACACCTTTGAATTACCCATTGAGCGAAAAATTGCTGCTCCACAGTTATAAAGAGCAAGAAAAGGTATTGAGGCTGTAACTATAATAAGATATGTATTTGCGTGACTTTCTACATCAGCATCAATTTGACCAAACACTCCATTAAGTATAAGCCCTTTACATAAATAAACAATAATCATTATTACAACTGATAATAAGGTAACAAACCATACCAATTGATTAGCAGCCTCACCTGCTTTTTTTTCATCTTTTAGCCCCAAATACTGCCCTGCTACTACTGCACCACCTGTAGCTAAAGCAGAAAATACTTGAATAAGCAATACAAAACAACTGTCTACAAGAGAAACTCCAGATACAGCTGCCTCACCTACTGATGCAACCATAATTGAATCCGCTAAACCAACTAGTATAGCAAGCATCTGCTCAACAATAAGAGGTATAATCAAAGTTATAAGGTCTTTCCTTGAAAATAAATATTTTTTTGTTTCTGTACTTTTGTTCATTTAATCAACTCCCAAAGGAGTATTATACACTTTTTACATAAATTTTACAAGGATAAATTCTAGTTTATGAAGAAAGTTTATTATATCATAAACTAAAATTACTTATAATATTCAATTAATTTCTTAAAGCTATCCAAAGAATTTTCTACAGTAGTTTTATCAACACAGAAAGCAATTCTAAAATAACCAGGACAAGCAAAGCTTGAACCAGGAACAATAATAAGTCTAAAATCCTTAGCTTTAGCACAAAATTCTTTATCATCAGCAATTGGACACTTAGGAAACATATAAAAAGTACCTTTAGGTTCAATACAATCATAGCCCATTTCAGTAAGTGCTTTATAAAGTATATTCTTATTTTCTTCATAAACACTTAAATCAGAAGTATTCCCAATTACTTTTTTAACAACTTTTTGCATAAGGCTAGGAGCATTAACAAACCCAAGTATTCTATTAGCAACAGACATTGCACTAATAACTTCATCAAAGTCATCAAGTTCACTAGGCACAACAAGGTAACCAATTCTTTCACCTGGCAATGACAAACTTTTTGAATAAGAATAACCTACTACAGTATTCTTGTAATAATTAGTTACATAAGGAATTTCAACACCATTAAAAACAATTTCTCTATAAGGCTCATCACTAAATAAGTAAATTGATGTGCCATATTCGGTTTGTTTTTTTTCAAGAATTTCAGCAAGTTTTTTAATATCATTTTCAGTATAAACTGCACCTGTAGGATTATTAGGACTATTAATAATTACACACTTAGTCTTAGGTGAAATCTTTTTCTCAAAATCTTCAAAATTAATAGAAAATCTTTCAAGATCAGCATTAACCATAACCTTTACACCATCAAAATTGCTAATATAATTATCGTACTCACCAAAATATGGAGCAATAACCATAATCTCATCACCAGGATTAACAATAGCCTTTAATGTAACATTAATGCCTCCTGCTGCACCAACAGTCATAATAATATTTTTTATGCTAATATTTGTGCCATACATTTTATTAGTATAATCAGCCACAGCTTGTCTAACATCTTCGTATCCAGCATTATTCATATAACCGTGAAGAGCCATTTCCGGCTCATTATTGGCAATGTCTATAATAGACTCTTTAACACAAGATGGTGGCACAATTGATGGATTTCCAAGAGAAAAGTCATAAATATTTTCTTTTCCATACTTTTCTGCCATTATTTTACCATCTTCAAACATAGCTCTTATAGCAGAACCATTTTTTACTAAATTTTTCATTTTTTCTGAAATCATTTTATTATCCTCCCTATGTATATAACTAGTTATATCTTACACCTTTTAATGAATTAATTCAATATTTTTTTATAAATCGTAATTATATGTTTATATTAAAGTGTAACCAATCATTGATACTTTAACAATATTTTTATTTTTCCAAAACCTATTGACTTTAACTGTACTATGTGTTATAGTACAGTTAAGATAATAAACATACAAGGAGGTGAATAATATGTTTAATATTGATTTAAAATCTAATTTGCCTATATATGAGCAAATAATAAACCAAGTCAAAGAATATATATTAAAAGGCTATTTCAAAGCAGGTGACCCTCTACCCTCTGTTAGAAATCTATCAACTACTATTGATGTAAACCCTAACACAATTTCAAAAGCCTACCAAGAACTTGAAAGACAAGGTATTATTACTACAGTTAGAGGAAAAGGCACATTTATATCTGATGAACATAATGAAAGTATTAACTTAGCAAAAGAAATAAACAAAGTTCGTCCAATATTCGCCGAACTCAAGCTAAAAGGGGCAAAAAATAGGGAAATATTAAAAGCTGTAGAAGAACTTTTAATAGAGTTAGAAAGGAAGGAGTAATATTATGATTAGTATAAAAAATGTCAGCAAATATTATGACAAATTTAAGGCAATAGATAACATTAATATAGATGTACCAAAAGGTACAATACACGGACTTATAGGTGAAAATGGTGCAGGTAAAACTACACTTATACATTGTTTAACAGGTATATATAAGTGTGACGAAGGAACTATTACTTATGATAATGAACCAGTATATGACAATCCAAAAATTAAGTCTAAAATAGGCTATGTAGCTGACAGTAATAGCTATTTTCCTAATTCCAAAATAAAAGATATGGTTGAATTTTACAAAGGCATATATCCTACTTTTGATGAAAACAGATTTAACGAACTTAATGAAATATTTAAACTGGAAATAAATAAAAAAGTAAAACAACTTTCAAAAGGTATGCAAATGAGATTAGCACTTATGCTTAATTTAAGTTTGCATCCAGAAGCACTTATACTCGATGAACCAACAAGTGGTTTAGATGCTATAGCAAAAAAACAAGTTATTGACTTGCTTATATCAGAGGTAACAGAAAGACAGTGTACAATAATTATATCATCACACCACTTAGGCGAACTTGAAAAATTGTGCGATAGTATAACAATGATACAAAATGGTCATATACTTTATCAAAATAGCATTGACCAAATTAAAAAGCAGATTGTTAAGTTACAAGTAATATTTAAACAAACACCTGATTTAAGTAACATTGATGGTATAATAAATATCGAACAAATCGGAAGTATATATTACATAATCACAAAAGATGCCAGCTCTATAACTGATATACTTTATAAAAAAGGTGCAGAACTTGTAGAAGAAATTGGTATGAGTCTTGAGGATATATTTATTTATACATCCGTGGATAAGGGGTGATTATATGAATTCACTTTTTAAATTTTACAGCAAAAGAACATTGATGCTATTATGTATAGGTATAGCTTTTACTCTTTTATTTACTTATACACAGTATTCAAATTATAATTCTGAATATGAGTATAATATTTGGTCTATATCTTCATTTGTTGATAATTATGCTTCAGCTTGTTTTTTAATAAACACTGCATTAGTATTTATGTTAACATATATTTTTAATATGTATAGAAATCAAAAAACAGGTATATTTATTAGACAGTTACCAGTTAAATATAACAACGATTTTATAGCAAAAGTTGTTTTAACAGTATTGCTTGTTATTTTACTTGTATTTTTTGAAATAATTATATTTAATCTACTAACAAAAAGTTATATAACAAATGAATATAATAAAATAATAAATTCTCCTGAATTAGTAAACACTGTACAGCAAAGTCTTAAATCAATATATACCAATTATTATATTAGTTTTGTGCAGTATACAATTATAACAATATT
>UQRG01000024.1 GCA_900543365.1 uncultured Eubacterium sp.
ATTATATACATCCTCCAGCTACAACAACAAACATCACAGCAGCAACAACAGCAAATTTCAAATTAAATTTCTTCTTTTCACCTGTGACCGCACTTTCATTAACTGATTCATTTTTCAACTCATTGTCTTTTATTTCAGATGTATCTACAGCATCAGTATTTGCTTTATCTTCTTTCTCTTGCTCTTTGGCATCTTCATTTACGGTTTCATTACTATCCGATGCAATTTCATTACTGTCATCTTTTTTCACTTTTACCCCACAATATGTACAAAATATTGATTTATCATCAATTTCATTATTACAATTTGGACATTTCATCATTCTTCCTCCCTCTTTTTAACACAATAATGCCTAATAGTATCTATTTTTTCATCATTATATGAACATTTTCAACAAAATTATACTATTTTAATATATAAAAATCAACCAAAAAGTTATTTTTTATTTATTTCAATTTTTTATATTACTTAATTTTACATTTCAAAACACAAAAATCCCCTGCAATCTTACACTGCAGGGGAAATAAATCAGATATTTAAAATTCCATTTTCTTAAGTAAGTAATCCTTTAAATCAGCAATAGCAACTCTTTCCTGTTCCATAGTATCTCTATCTCTTACAGTAACACAGCCGTCAGTTTCTGTGTCAAAGTCATAAGTAATACAGAAAGGTGTACCTATTTCATCTTGTCTTCTATATCTCTTACCAATAGACTGTGCATCATCAAAGTCACAAGCAAATTCCTTAGAAAGCATAGCATAAACTTCTGTTGCCTTTTCAGAAAGCTTTTTAGATAATGGTAAAATTGCAGCCTTATATGGTGCAAGTGCTGGGTGGAAACGAAGTACAGTTCTTACATCGCCACCTTCAAGTTCTTCCTCATCATAAGCCTCACAAAGGAAAGCAAGTGTAACTCTATCAGCACCAAGTGATGGCTCAATACAATAAGGAACATACTTTTCATTAGTAGTTGCATCAAAGTATTCCATAGCTTCACCAGAATGTTCAGCGTGTGCCTTAAGGTCAAAGTCAGTTCTTGATGCAATACCCCAAAGTTCGCCCTTGCCAAATGGGAACATATACTCAATATCAGTAGTTGCATTACTATAATGAGCAAGTTCAGCTGCCTCGTGGTCTCTTAAAACAATGCTAGACTCCTTAATATTAAGACTTAATAACCAATCTACGCAGAATTTTTTCCAGTAAGCAAACCAATCAAGCTCAGTACCAGGCTTACAGAAAAATTCAAGCTCCATTTGTTCAAATTCTCTAGTTCTGAAAATAAAGTTACCAGGTGTAATTTCATTTCTGAAAGACTTACCAATCTGACCAATACCAAAAGGAATTTTCTTTCTAGTTGTTCTCTGAACATTTTTAAAGTTTACGAAAATACCCTGTGCAGTTTCAGGACGCATATATACAACATTCTTAGCATCTTCAGTAACGCCAGCGTGAGTCTTAAACATAAGGTTAAACTGTCTAATATCAGTAAAGTTATGAGCACCGCAGCTAGGACAAGGAATATTTTTTTCATTAATATAATCCATCATCTGCTCATTAGTCCAACCATCAGCATTGCCATCAATACCATTAGACTTGTTGTAATCTTCAATAATATTATCTGCTCTAAATCTTTCCTTACAATCCTTACAATCCATAAGAGGGTCATTAAAGCCACCAACATGACCTGATGCAACCCATACTTCAGGATTCATAAGAATAGCACAATCAACACCTACATTATAAGAGCTTTCCTGTATAAATTTCTTCCACCAAGCTCTTTTAACATTGTTCTTAAGCTCTACACCTAAAGGACCGTAATCCCAAGAGTTAGCAAGTCCACCATAAATTTCTGAGCCAGGATATACAAAGCCTCTAGCCTTTGCCAATGCTACAACCTTTTCCATTGTCTTTTCCATTTTGAGTTATCCTCCTTAAATGTATCTTATTATATATTTAATAATTAGTTGTCTATTATATTATCATCTGCTGGTATAATCATCCACGCAATTAAATAAACCCAAAACAATCCACTAAATGAGCAAATTGCAAGAATAACCACAGCAAGACGCACAATAGTTTTGTCAATTCCAAAGTAATTAGCAATACCAGAACATACACCTGCAATCATTTTATCATTTTTATCTCTGTAAAGTTTTTTCATAATAACTCCTTCTATTTGTACTTCATACCAAAATATCTGTTTTTAGCAAAGCTAAAATTTTTATCTCCACATATAATAATGTGGTCAATTAACTTAATTTTAAGTGACTCTAATCCCTCATTAAGTGCTCTTGTTATTTGATAGTCCTCTGTTGATGGCTCGCAAAAACCCGATGGGTGATTATGTCCTATTATAACAAAACTAGCCTTATTAAGTAAAGCCTTTTTTAATATATTATCACAACAAAGTGAAACTTCTACTGCATTTCCATCACTTATTCTGTCAATTGATATGACCTTTTTAGCTATATCCAATGACACAAGGTAAAATGATTCAAAAGGTTGAGCCTTTAAAAGGCCAGAAAACAAATCAACAGCCTTTGAAAAACAATCTATTATCTTTCCCTTTGAATAAAAGCTCTTTGTATATCTTCTCATTACACTAGGAAACATACTAAGATAAATTGCCACATTTTCGGTAAGCTTTGCTTCTTGAACCAATTGCTCCGGCTCTGTGTTAATAACACCATGTAATGAACCATACATTGATATTAGTTTTTTAGCTACAGGCTTTGTATCCTTCATAGGATAAGCATAAAAAAGCATCATTTCCAAAACTTCATAGTCTTGAAAACTATCCATATTACCATCTGTCAAAAATCTTTCCTTTACTCTTTGTCTATGTCCTTTATTAGGATTGTCATTTTTAG
This sequence comes from uncultured Eubacterium sp., assembly GCA_900543365.1. Lineage (GTDB taxonomy): Bacteria > Bacillota > Clostridia > Lachnospirales > CAG-274 > Gallispira. Next base: position 2,874 of record UQRG01000024.1, read on the forward strand.
AATCTGCCATATCAGACCTCATCAATATATTTTGTGTATTCCCTAAATTTTCCATTATATATTATATTAAGAAGTTTATCTACTCTTTCAGTTGCCTTAATTATAAGTTCAGTAGCTATTATGTTTTCTTTTAATGCTTTTGCAACTTCATCTAAATCTACAACTTTAACAAAACCATTAGCATAAACTATAACATCAATAAGCAGGTCATTGAATGTATAGTTTTCTTTTTTGTCATCAATTTCTGTTTCAATAATATCACAGTACCAATAAATCAAATTATTATTATCATCGAGGAATTTACTAACTTTAAAGCCATCCTTTATAAAATAACAGGAAACACCGTGAGTAAAGTCGTGGCGTGGTGTAAGCACATTCCACTTTGTAACAATTTTTTCGTCATCTATACTTATAATTTCATCATTTTTAAGACATATAAGCTCATTTGGTATGTATCTTTTACGCCAAAGAACAACTTTATCCATTCAATCCCTCCTTTTATTACTAACAACAGACCTTATGCCAGAATAAAGCAACTTAATATTAGTTCCACCTACTCCTTTTGAATACATTTCAATAATACCAGCACACTCTAGCTTTTTTAGTCCATTTATTATTATTGAGCGTGTAATGTTATATTTTTTTGAAATGTCACTTATTACTATATTTCCACTATTTTTATCAACACTATCAAGTACTGCACAAATACCCTCAAGCTCCTTTTTAGTAAGTCCATTAACAGCTGAATTTACTACATTTTTATAAAGAGCTGTCATTTTTTCAAGAAGAATTTTTTCCTTAATTATTTTAACAGCAAATAAAAGAAAGCTATAATTAGCCTTTAAAACATTATATTCTGAACAGAGTACAAAACCATCTATTTTTATTCTTGATGTATATAAATCACTACCATACACCTTTTTATTTGATATAATGACGGTTATTCTTGAATTAATTTCACTTTCAATTAAGGAGAAAAGTTCATAAGACGAACTTTCTCCTACTTTTCCTATAAAATCAGCTACTCTTTCAGTATACTCTTTCATTTTAAGTCCTCTTAATTAGCCTCTTTATCCTCATTTTCAACCACATAGTTACATTCGGTATTACTACACATAACCTTTATTTTCTTAGTTCCCTTTTCTACTAAAGCAGAACCACACTTAGGGCATTTATCCCCTGTTGGCTTATCCCAAAGCATAAGTGAACACTCTGGATTATTTTCACAGCCATAATACTTTCTACCTTTTTTAGTCTTTTTAATAAGGACTTTTCCACCGCATAAAGGACAGTTTACACCAGCCTCCTCAAATAAAGGCTTTGTATTTCTACATTCTGGGAAACCAGGACAAGCAAGAAATTTGCCAAACTTGCCATATTTAATAACCATATTTCTGCCACATTCCTCACATATTACATCAGTAACAACATCAGGAATTTCAACATTTTCAACTTTATTTTCAGCTTCTTCAAGAAGATGTTTTAAAAGGGGATAGAAATTTCTAAGTACTTCTTTCCATTCCATTTTCCCCTCTTCTACCTCATCAAGAGCAGCCTCCATATCAGCAGTAAAAGCATTATTTATAATTTCTCCAAAATTATTTTTAATAATTTCATTAACTATTTCGCCAAGTTCAGTAGTGTAGAAAACCTTGTTTTCTTTAGTAACATAATTTCTTTGTTGAATTGTAGTAATAGTTGGGGCATAAGTTGATGGTCTGCCTATACCAAGCTCTTCAAGCGTCTTAATAAGCATAGACTCTGTGTATCTTGCCGGTGGCTGAGTAAAGTGTTGATTAGAAGTAACACTTACAATATCAAGTTTATCTCCTGCCTCAATTTCAGGTATTGTACCCTCATCACTTTTTTCCTCATTTTTCTTGTAAACTGCAAGATAACCATCAAACTTAATCTTTGAACCTGATGCTCTAAAAATATATTTATCTGACTGAATGTCAGCACTTAATGTCATATATTCAGCTGATGACATTTGACTAGCAACAAATCTTTCCCAAATAAGTTTATACAATCTATATTGGTCTCTTGAAAGACTATCTTTAATTGAATCTGGAGTTCTTAATGCTGATGTTGGTCTTATAGCCTCGTGAGCATCTTGGGCTCTTTTATCGGTTTTGTACTTTCTTCTTTCCTTAATATAGGTATCACCAAAGTTACCAAGAATGTAATCCTTAACTTCTTCATATGCCTCATCAGCAATTCTCACAGAGTCCGTTCTAATATAAGATACAAGACCAACTGTACCTTCACCCTTAATATCAACACCTTCATAAAGTTGCTGTGCTATTCTCATTGTCTTTTGAGATGCATAATTAAGAAGTTTAGATGCCTCCTGTTGCATTGTACTTGTTGTAAATGGAGCAGGAGGATTTTTTTGTCTGCTACCCTTTTTAACACTTTTAACTTCAAAGCCAGCCTTATTAACAGTATCTACAATCTTTTTAGTTTCTTCCTCTGTGTTAAGCTCCATTTTGCCATTAACATCACCATAAAACTTTGCAGAAAGTTTTTTACCCTTTTCAGTTTGAAGTTCTGATTCTATTGACCAATATTCCTTTGGAATAAAGTTCTTGATTTCCTCATCTCTATCACAAATAAGTCTTAAGGCAACAGATTGAACTCTACCAGCACTTAAACCTTTTTTGACCTTTTTCCAAAGGAGAGGGCTTATTTTGTAACCAACAATTCTATCCAATGCTCTTCTTGCCTGCTGTGCATCAACAAGATTCATATCAATTTCTCTTGCTTCTTTAATAGACTTTTTAACAGCATTTTTAGTTATTTCGTTAAATGTTATTCTATATGTTTTAGCAGGGTCAAGCCTTAAAGCAAAAAGTAAATGCCAGCTAATAGCTTCTCCCTCACGGTCAGGGTCAGTTGCCAAGTAAACTTTGTCAGCTGTTTTAACTTCTTTCCTAAGTTTCGCTAAAAGTTCACCCTTGCCTCGTATTGTAATATACTTTGGTTCAAAATCATTTTCTATATTTATACCAAGCTCGCTTTTAGGCAAATCCCTAACATGACCTACAGATGCTTCAATTTTATAATTAGAACCTAAAAATTTTTTTAATGTTTTAGCCTTAGCAGGTGACTCTACTATAACTAAATATTTTTTTTTCGTTTTAGCAGCTTTTTCATTTTTTTTAGGCTTATCAGCCGCCTTAGAACTTATATTATCACTCATTATATCCTCCTAAAGACTGCGTACTACCTTTTGACCAGATAATCTTCTTATACAACCCTTAAGTTCCAACATTGTCAAAAGGCAGGTAACCTCTCTTGTATCCATATTCAACTTTTCAATTAATTCATCAGCCGAAATTGGCTCATAACTTATACAATCATATAACATTTTCTCCTCTTGTGCAAGAGGAATTAAATCTTTTTCAGATTTTTTTAATTCCTTCTTTAATATTTTAATGCCTAAATCCTCCAAAATATCCTGTGCACAAGTTATTGGAGTACAACCCCTTCTTATTAAATCATTACAACCCTTACTGAGTTTACTTGTAATATTACCAGGAACAGCCATAACAATTCTGCTATTTTCAATAGCTCTATCAGCAGTTATAAGAGAACCACTTCTTTCAGCAGCCTCTATAACAAGGGTTGCCCTAGATAAGCAGGCAATTATTCTATTTCTATAAGGAAAATTTGCCTTAAAAGGTTTTGTTCCTAAAGGAAATTCACTTATTACACAACCTTTTTCTTTAATTTCATTATACAAATTCGTGTTAACTACAGGATAACATACATCAACACCAGTACCTAAAACTGCAATAGTTTCACCACCAGTATCAATAGCTGCCTTATGAGCAATGGCATCAATACCCATAGCCAAACCGCTTACAATGCCAACTCCTGCCTCTGCCAATTCCCTTGATAAACTGTTGCAAACAGTTGCTCCATAGTCAGTTATTCGTCTTGAACCAACAATACTAACCATAGGATAAGAATTTTCTGGCAATTTACCAACAACATAAATTCCCAAAGGAGGTTCATTCATTGCAGTAAGAGATTTAGGAAACTCCTTATCCTTAGGAGTATAAAACTTTGCATCAGCTTTATAAAGCTTTTCAATTTCTTTATCTATATCATATCTATATCGACTTTTTATTATAGTTTCAAGTGCCTTATCTGACAAAATTTTAGTAGCTAAAAGAGTTTTTCTATCAGCAAGCCACACATTTTCACAACTGCCAAGAGTCCTTATTAATTTATATTTAGTATCAACACTTATGCTCATTAATGAACTAAGCCACATTATGTAATTATTTTCTGTATACATAAGAACCTCACTAATGTAAAAACTTTCTATCTAAATTTCTAAGTTGAATAGCCTCTGCAATATGATTAACAAGTATATTTTCACTACTATCAAGGTCAGCTATAGTTCTTGCTAATTTTAAAAGTTTATGATAAGCTCTTGCACTAAAATTAAGAGTATCAAAAGCATTTTTAAGTATAGTTTTTTCCATATCACCTAAAGGACAATATTTTTCAATCTGTGCTGCATTTAATTGTGAATTAAAATATATATTTTCATTTTTATATCTTTCTTGCTGTATTTTATGAGCAGAAACAACTCTTTTTTTAATATCAGCAGAACTTTCACCTTTTTTATCCTTAGCAAGTGATTTGTAGTCAACAGGTCCAGCCTCAACTTGAATATCTATTCTATCCAATAAAGGTCCACTTATTCTACCCATATATTTACTAATTTTATTTGGTGTACAATTACATTTATCAGAATATCCATAATATCCACAAGGACACGGATTCATACTAGCAACAAGCATAAAATCTGCTGGATAAGTCATTGTACCATTTACCCTTGATATATTAACAACACCATCTTCTAAAGGCTGTCTTAATTCCTCTAACACATCTCTATGGAACTCTGGAAGTTCATCTAAAAACAATATAGCATTATGTGCCAAACTAACCTCTCCCGGCTTAGGTACTCTACCTCCACCAACCATAGCAGAGCCTGAAATTGTGTGATGAGGCGAACGGAAAGGTCTTTTTGTAATTAAAGCACTTCTATTCCTAATTAAACCGGAAACTGAATATATTTTAGTTATTTCAATACTTTCTTCAAATGTAAGGTCAGGTAAAATAGTAGGAAGTCTTTTTGCCATCATTGTTTTACCAGAGCCTGGAGGTCCTATCATTAGTATGTTGTGCATACCTGCCGCTGCAATTTCTAAAGCTCGTTTTACATTTTCTTGTCCCTTTACATCAGAAAAATCATTATTATAGTTTTCACTTTCAGAAAAAAGAGCATCTATATCTACAGTTACAGTTTCAACAGGTATATTACCATTTATAATATCTACAAATTCGTCTATTCTTTTAATGCCTATAACTTCAATATCTTTAACAAGAGCTGCCTCTTGAACATTGTCAAAAGGGACAAAGCATCTTTTAAATCCATTTTCCCAAGCTGAATAAACCATTGGAAGTATACCATCTACACTTTTAACGCTACCGTCAAGAGAAACTTCACCAATAATAATGCTATCTGCCACTTTATCTGCTTTAATTTTATCAACACAAGCTAAAATGCCCATAGCTATAGGTAAGTCAAAAGCCGGTCCCTCTTTTTTAGTATTAGCTGGAGCAAGATTTACAGTAATTTTTTTTACAGGAAATTCAAAACCGGAATTTTTAATAGCTGTACGCACTCTTTCCTTAACAGCATTATCTGGCAAGCCAACAATATCAAAAGCAGGTAGACCCTGACTAACATCTACCTCAACTGACACAATATATCCGTCTATTCCCCTTAATGCAGCGGAATTAATTTTACCAAGCATAAAATACCTCCCGTTAATATTTAGGCTATTTCCAAATATTATCTTTGTCTTATATCAACGATATTAGCACCTTTTTGTATTATTTGCAACACAAAATTTAATTTTTATTCATATTTTTTAATTTATAGACCCAAATATATAATAAAAGTGTAAAGCCAATTCTTTACACTTTTATTTACTATTAACTAAATATTTACTTTATAAGTTTATTCCTAAACTCTGCAAGTATTTTTTCACTTTCATCTTCTTCAACAAAATCAAAGTCAATAGTTCTAGTTTCAAGACTAGCTCTAACAAGAACAACTCTAACTTTATCACCAATAGTATAAGTTTTATGAGTGTTTTCCCCAATATATCTCATATGTTCTTCGTCAAAGTCATAGTAATCATCATCTAAATCCTTAACAGAAACCATACCCTCAACTGTGTTAGGAAGTTCCACATAAATACCCCAAGAAGTTACACTTGAAATAAAGCCATCAAATTCTTGACCAACTTTATCCTGCATATACTGAACAATCTTGTACTTATCAGTATCTCTTTCAGCATCATCTGCTCGTCTTTCATTTATAGAACAAATATTAGCAACTTCTGTCAAAATCTTCTTATAATGTCTAATTCTATTTTCATCAAGAGTACCATCAATATATTCACTAATTATTCTATGAATTTGTAAATCCGGATATCTTCTTATAGGTGAAGTAAAGTGACAATAATAAGTTGCAGCAAGTCCAAAGTGCTGTCCATTTTCAGCAGTATATTTTGCCTGTTTCATACTTCTTAAAGTCATTCTGTGTATAAGCATTTCCTCAGGCTTATCTTTAGTCTGTAACAAAAGTTGCTGATAACTCTTAGGATGTTTAGAACTGCCCTTTAAAACATAACCAAAAGGAGCAACTAACAACTGAAGTTTTTCATACTTTTCCTCATCTGGAACTTCGTGAGTTCTATATACAAAAGGAGTTTCAAGCCAATAAAAATGTTCTGCAACAGTTTCATTAGCCACAAGCATAAATTCTTCAATTATACTTGTAGCAACATTTCTTTCTCGTCTAACAATATCAATCGGCTTTCCATTTTCATCAAGTATAATTTTTGCTTCTTCACTTTCAAAATCAATAGCGCCTCTTTTTTGTCTTTTATTAAGGAGAATATTCCTTAACTTTTCCATTTCCTTAAACATAGGTACTAATTCCTCGTATTCTTCATAATATTGAGAATTATCATTAGTAAGAAGGTCATAAACAACAGTATAGCTCATTCTTCTGTTTACATTAATAATTGCTTTTTTAATATCGTGGGCAACAACATCACCTTTGTTATTAATTTCCATAACGCAGCAAAGACTAAATCTATCTTCTCCAGCATTAAGCGAACATATACCATTAGAAAGTTTATGTGGTAACATTGGTATAACTCTATCAACAAGATAAACACTGGTACCTCTCTTATATGCCTCTCTATCAAGTGGAGATTTTTCCTTAACATAATATGATACATCTGCAATATATACACCTAATTTATAATTACCATTTTCAAGTTTTTCAACAGAAACAGCATCATCAAGGTCCTTAGCATCTTCACCGTCAATAGTTACCATTGTAACATCTCTAAAATCAGTTCTCCCGGTTTTATCTTCATTCTCAATAGTTTCATCAATAGTTTCAATCTGATTATACACAGATTCTGGAAATTCTGTAGGTAAATAGTACTGCATTATAATAGAAAGAATATCTACGCCTGGGTCATTAATATGACCTAAAATTTCTGTTACTTCACCTTCTGGATTATCCTTTGCAGTAGGTGCTTTTGTAATATGAACAAGAACCTTGTGTCCATCTACAGCACCTAAGTTTTTACCAGAAGGAATATAAATATCATCACATATTTTTTTATCATCAGGTATAACAAAGCCATAGTTTTTTACTTTTTCATAAGTACCAACAATATGTTTCATACCGTGGCCAAGTACTTTTAAAATTTCGCCCTCAGCCCTTCTATTAGTCTGATTTGTAACACGACATATAACTTTATCTTTGTGCATCGCACCATTAGCTGCACTAGCAGGAATAAAAATATCTTCTTCCATACCTTCAACAGTTACAAAGCCAAAGCCTCGGCTATTGCCAGTAAATGTACCAGCATACTGGTGTAAACTCTCAGCAGAAACAATTTTACCTTTTTTAGTAGTTACAATTTTACCTTCGGACTCAAGTTCATCAATAATGTCATAAAGAAGCTGTATTTCATTGTGAGGAACTCTCATAAAAGCTGCTATATCTTTTACTCTCATAGGTCTGTATTCCTTATCTTTAATAAAAGCAAATACAGTACTTTTTCTTTCTTGGTATAAATTAGTATCCTTTTCCATATCCATAAAAACACCCCTTTTCATAATTTAATATTTTTATAATTTTATTATACACCTTTTACTTAAATTCTACAATTATTTTATAAAAAAAGACTGTTGAAAACTCAACAGCCTAAAAAATTACTTTACAAAATTACTAACAAGAATAAGGACAGCATAAATAACAGCTACAATCTTAGTATAAAATTCTAACTTACCTTCCATAGAATTCTTTCTGTTCTTGTCCCAATAGCTCTGACCACCTGTTGAACCCATACCGCCAATAGCACTAGTAAAACCAGCTGCCTGCTTCTTCTGCATAAGAATTAAGGCAATTAAAACAAAGCTAGTAATAGCAATTAAAATACAGATAATAATAAATGGTACGCTCATAATTACACCTCCTGAAAACATAATATATCTTTTTAACTATATCACACAATTAACTAATTTTCAAGTATTTTTTCAACTTTTTACATTAAACTTGTAGCCAACACTCCAAATAGTCATAATGCTCCAAGGGTCATCTTGATTTAACTTTTCTCTTATTCTCTTAATATGAACATCAACAGTTCTAGTATCACCTACAAATTCATAACCCCAAATTTTATCAAGTAGTTTTTCTCTTGTAAATACTTGATTAGGATTTTGAGCAAGAAAACTTAAAAGTTCAAACTCCTTAGGTGGAAGTGAAATATCCTTACCGTGATATGTAACAAGGTATGTACCCTGATTAATAACAAGATTTGGATAAACTATCTTCTTAACTTCATTTTCCTTTTTTGTATCATATCTTCTTAAAACAGCTTTAACTCTAGCAACAAGTTCTTTAGAGTCAAAAGGCTTAACAATATAATCATCAGCACCCATTTCAAGGCCAAGTACCTTATCAAAAGTTTCACCCTTAGCAGTAAGCATAATAATAGGTGTATTACCAAGCTGTCTTATTTTTCTACAAACTTGATAGCCATCTATACCAGGAAGCATAATATCTAGAAGTACCATATGAGGGTCAAATTTCTTAAATGCCTCTATGGCCTCATCACCATCGTGAACTTCATAAGTTTCATAACCCTCCTTTTCCATATACAATGAAATTAGTTCTGCAATATGCACATCATCATCAACTATTAAAACTCTTAATTTACTATTATTGTTATTATCCATCTTATACTTCTCCCTTTTTTATTTCATTTCTACTACAGTTACGCCAGCCTCCCCTTCACCGTACTGACCAAGCCTATAATTTTTAACTCTAGGATTTGTTCTCAAATACTCGTGAACAGCCTTTCTTAATGCACCAGTACCCTTTCCGTGAATAATAGTAACTGGAGAAAGACCTGCAAGATAAACATCATCTAAATATTTATCAAGCTTATCAAGAGCTTCAAGAGCCATCATACCTCTTAAGTCAACTTCAGCAGAAACATTACTTCTTTTTCTTCTTGAAATATTATTTGCATATTTCTTAGGCTGATAAGTAAGTTGTTCTTCATTAGTATCAAGTGACAAATCCTTAATATTAACAGTTACAGTCATTATACCAGCTTTAATTACAACATCACCATTTTTATTAGGTGGCACAGAAACAATACCACTCTGATTAAGGGAATGTATTTTAACTCTATCACCTTTTACAAGTTTGTCAGGCACTTTATATGTTTTTTTATCGACGAGCTTGCTTTCAGCTTTATTCATTTTTTCTTTAAGTTTACTACGCTGTTCCTCAAGTGACTTAGCATTCATACCGTCTTTCTGGAGTTTACGCATTTCCTTAATAATAGCATCTGCCTCATCTTTAGCATCACTAATAATAGCTCTAGCTTTTTCATTAGCCTGCCTTATTATTTTTTCTCTTTGCTCATCAAGTTTATTTCTTTGTTTTTGAGCCTCGCTTCTTAACCTCTGAGCCTCTTTTCTATACTCTTCCGCCTTTTCCTGTTCAATAACAAGAGATTTTCGACTAATTTCAAGGTCAGTAATTACATCTTCAAATCTTATATCCTCGTGACTTAATACTTCCTTAGCTTCATTAATAATATGGTCTGGCAAACCAAGTCTTTGAGAAATAGCAAAAGCATTACTCTTGCCAGGAACGCCAATAAGGAGTCTGTATGTTGGCCTTAAAGTTTCCACATCAAATTCACAAGAAGCATTTTCAATACCATCAGTTGTAAGTGCAAACACCTTAAGTTCACTATAATGAGTAGTAACAGCCGTCCTTACACCAAAAGCGTGTAAATACTTAATAATAGATATAGCAAGAGCAGCACCCTCTGTAGGGTCCGTACCGGCTCCAAGTTCATCTAAAAGTACAAGAGAATTTGGGGTTATACTTTCGAGTATCTTAACTATATTAGTCATATGAGATGAAAATGTACTCAAACTTTGTTCAATACTCTGTTCATCACCAATATCAGCAAAAACATCATCAAATACAGCCAATTCAGAATTATCAAAAGCTGAAATATGAAGACCAGCCTGCCCCATAAGAGTAAAAAGACCTAGAGTTTTTAAACTAACAGTTTTACCACCAGTATTAGGACCGGTAATAAGTAATGTATTAAACTTACCACCAATGTAAATATTAGTTGGTACAACTGTTGCACTATCTAACAATGGATGTCTGGCCTTTTTAATATTTACATATCCCTTAGTATTAAACTTAGGTTCTGTACCATTCATCTTAATTGAAAGTTCTGCTTTAGCAAACACAAAATCAATATGTGCCAAAATATCAGCATTAGACATAATAATATCGCCATTTTCAGCTACCTTTGCAGATAAAAGAGCCAATATTCTTTCAACTTCAATTTTTTCTTTATTATGCAGTTCTTTTATTTTATTATTAAGTTGAACAATACTTATAGGTTCAATAAATACCGTAGCACCTGTTGCTGATTGGTCGTGAATAAGACCTGCAAAGGCATTTTTATATTCTTGCTTAATAGGAACACAGTATCTTTCATTTCTAATAGTTATTACTGCCTCCTGTAGCATATTTTTATAAGTATTAGAATGTATAATGGAATTAAGTTGTTCTTTTATTCTATCATTAGCAATTTTAATATTTCTTATTATTTCTCTTAAGGCTCTTGACGCATCGTCAGCTATTTCAGTTGGTGAAAGAATACATCGTTCAATTTCTCTTTCTAAATCTGTCACAGTTTCAATAGAATTAAACTGAGGCTCAAGAACAGGAAAGCTGTCATTTTTACTTTCACTTTTAGCATAGTCCTTAGCTCTCCTTGATACTCTAAGGAAATCTCCAATGCGA
>UQRG01000025.1 GCA_900543365.1 uncultured Eubacterium sp.
GCACATTATGTTTATGTTTGACAAGTGTACTATTGTATCAAGGCTTCTTGATGGTGACTACTTAAATTATGAAAATCTTTTCAGTAGTGAATCACCTCTTGTAATTACTACTAATACTCAAGAGCTTTTAACTGCACTTTCAAGAGCAACTATTGTATCTGATGATAACAAAAAAACTGAAATAACTATTACTATTAAAGATAGATTTTTAAATATTAATACAATTACATCAATTGGTACACTTAATGAAGATGTTGCTATTAATATTGAACGAGGTGAAGACCTTATTATTAAATTTAATGCTAGATATTTAATAGATGTGTTAAATGCTATTGATGAAGAATATGTAAAACTTCACTTTAATACTAATAAATCACCTTGTATTGCTACTGGTATAACTGGTGACAGTTTTAAATATCTTGTATTACCTATTAATCCAAGAAGCTAAAGGAGTGTAATTATGGAATATATTAAAATTCATACTGATTTTATTAAACTTCAGCAGGCTTTAAAACTTGCAAATGTTGTGGGACAAGGTTCTGATGCTAAGGCTATTATTCAAGATGGTCTTGTTAAGGTAAATGGAGAAGTTTGTACTATGAGAGGTAAAAAATGTGTACCAGGTGATGTAGTAAGTGTTAGTGGCGAACTTTACGATAATGGTGAAGATTTTACTTTTGAAGTTGAGTAAATTAATGTTTAAATCACCAAAATGCAAGTGCATTTTGGTGATTATGCTAATGTAAGAAACAATTGTGTCTTTCATATTACAGTTAACTTTACCTATTACTTGTTTATTTATTATAAACTATAATTTATTACTTAATTTATTTATTATGCTAATTAAAAACATTTCATTAATGGATTACAGAAACATAAAAAAATTAAATATTGACCTATCCCCTAATGTAAATGTTTTTTATGGAAACAATGCTCAGGGGAAAACAAACATACTAGAGTCTATTTATATGTGTGCTACGGGCAGAAGTCAGCGTACTCATATTTCAAAAGAACTTATAAGTTTTGGTTGTGACTCTGCACATATTCAACTTACAATCCAAAAAGAAAGCTATCAAGATAAAATTAATATTCATATTAAGTCAAATAACAAAAAGGGTATAGCTATTAATAATATTCCTGTCAGAAATGTCAATGAACTTTTTGGTACTGTTAATGTTATATTTTTTTCTCCAGAGGATTTAAATCTTGTTAAAGAGGGTCCATCTAACAGACGAAAATATATGGATATAGAGCTTTGTCAGCTTAGTCGAATATATGCAGATAATTTAAGCCGATATTATAGAATACTTAAAGAAAGAAATTTACTTCTTAAGAAAAATACAAACTTAATTACTCTTGATGTATATGACCAACAGCTAGTTACTTATGGAGAAAAGATTATAAAGGCTCGTCAAGAATTTATTGAGGATATATCTAATAGAGCAAGTGTTATCCACAATGACATTACTTCTGGCGAAAGTCTTGAAATTAAGTATTGTGGAAATGTTTCTGCTAATGAGTTTATCCACAAACTTAAGGCTAATAGAGAAAAGGATATTTACTATAAAACAACATCAGTAGGTATTCATAAAGACGATTTACTGTTTAACATTAATGGTATTAATGCCAGAGATTATGGTTCACAAGGTCAACAGAGAACAGTTTGCCTTTCGCTTAAACTTGCTGAAGTTAGTATTGTTAAAGAAAAGACAGGATATATGCCTATTTTGCTTTTAGATGATGTACTTTCAGAACTTGATAGAAATCGTCAACTTTACATTTTAAAGTCAATAAATGGCGTTCAAACTATTATTACATCTACTGGTGTTGATGACATTAAAGATTATGTAAATGAAGTTAAATTCTTTTATGTTAAAAATGGTGTGGTTACAGAGTAAATATATAAAATATATTGAATTAAAAAATGGCTGTACACAATAATTTTAAAAACACTTATCCGAGGCTCTGTAATATAAAAAACACTTTATTTTTACCTTAAACTGTGTTATAATGGATTTATAATTTAGGGTACTGTACCCCTACGAAGGAGCTTTAAATATGTCACAGCAAGAATATAACGAAAATCAAATACAAATATTAGAGGGTCTTGAAGCAGTAAGAAAGCGTCCTGGTATGTATATTGGTTCAACATCATCAAGAGGCTTACATCATTGTGTATATGAAATTGTAGACAATTCAGTTGATGAGGCTCTTGCAGGCTATTGTACTCATATTGAGGTTACCGTACACGAGGATAATACTGTTTCAATAAGAGATAATGGTCGAGGAATACCAATAGGTATACATCCTCAAAAAGGTATACCTGCTGTTGAAGTAGTATTTACTATTCTTCACGCTGGTGGTAAATTTGGTGGTGGAGGATACAAGGTATCTGGTGGTTTACACGGTGTAGGTGCATCTGTTGTTAATGCCCTTAGTGAGTGGCTTGTTGTTGATATTTGTCACGAAGGTAAGGTTTATGAACAGAGGTATGAAAGAGGTAATGTTATTCACCCACTTAAAGTTGTTGGTACTTGTCCTGAAGATAAAACAGGTACTTATGTTCACTTTAAGCCTGATGCTGAAATTTTTGAAGAAACTGTTTTTGATTTAGATACTTTAAGACACCACTTACAGGAAACAGCTTTCCTTACAAAGGGACTTAAGATTACATTAACAGACCTTAGACAAGAGGACAAGCCAGAATTTGTTTATCACTATATGGGTGGTATTAAGGAATTTGTAGAAAATATTAACTCTGCTAAAAATCCTATGTATGAGCAAGTTTTTTATTGCGAAGGTACTTATAACAACATTATGGTTGAAGTTGCCTTTCAACATAGTGATAGCTTTAATGAGGTTAATTATTCTTATGTTAATAATATTAATACAGTTGATGGTGGTACTCATATTCAAGGTTTTAGAACTGCTCTTACTAAAACCATTAATGACTATGGTAGAAAATTTGGACTTTTAAAAGCTAGTGACAAAAATCTTACTGGTGATGACATTAGAGAAGGTCTTACATCTATTGTCAGTGTTAAAATTGAAGACCCACAGTTTGAGGGTCAGACAAAGGGTAAACTTGGTACAAGTGAGGCTACACCAGCTGTTGCATCAGTTTTAGGTGAAAAACTTACTTACTTCCTTGAAGAAAATCCAGAAGTCGGTAAAACTATACTTGAAAAATCACTTCTTGCATCAAGAGCCAGAGAAGCTGCTAAGAAAGCCAGAGAGCTTGTAAGAAGAAAAGATGTACTTGAAAGTGGTAAACTTCCTGGTAAATTAACTGACTGTTCAGAAAAAGACCCAGCACAGTGTGAAATTTATATTGTTGAGGGTAATTCTGCCGGTGGTTCAGCTGTTAAAGCAAGAGATGCTAAAACACAGGCTATACTTCCTCTTAGAGGTAAAATACTTAATGTTGAAAAGGCTAGACTTGATAGAATACTTGGCAATGAAGAAATTAAGTCAATGATTACAGCTTTTGGTACTGGTATTCACGAAGATTTTAATATTGAAAAATTAAGATACCACAAAATTGTACTTATGACTGATGCCGATGTTGATGGTGCTCATATTACTACTCTACTTTTGACATTTATATTTAGATTTATGCCAGAGCTTATTCAAGATGGTTATGTTTACTTAGCTCAGCCACCTCTTTACAAACTTGAAAAGGGTAAAAAGGTTGTTTATGCTTATTCCGATGAAGAAAGAGATCAGGCTATTGCAGAAATGGGTGCTGAGGGTATGAAGCCTATTCAGAGATATAAGGGTCTTGGTGAAATGGACGCTTCTCAGCTTTGGGAAACTACTATGGACCCTGAAAAGAGGATTCTTGTTAAGGTTACTATTGATGATGCCAGATTGGCTGATGAAATTTTTGATAAACTTATGGGTGATAATGTTGAACCTAGAAGAGAATTTATACAGCAAGAAGCTAAGTATGCTACATTAGATGTATAATAAAATTTTTATTTATCAAAAAGTTTATAAAGCTAATAATAGAGAAAAATGTCAGTGGACATTGCACATTATAACAGCGTATTTAACAAATAAACTAGGTTACAAAGAAATAAAGATTAATAAATATAGATATGTAATGTAAATAAGTCTGTATACTAATACAAAACGAAGTAACTAACAGTTAAGAGGTAAAAAAATGGACGAAAACAATAAGCCACAGTATGACAAAATAATTACTGCGGAAATTTCAAAGACTATGAAATCATCATACATAGACTATGCAATGAGTGTAATAGTATCCAGAGCATTGCCTGATGTAAGAGATGGTTTAAAGCCGGTTCATAGAAGAATACTTTATTCTATGAATGAAATGGGTCTTGCACCTAACAAGGCACATAAAAAGTCAGCTAGAATTACAGGTGATACAATGGGTAAGTATCACCCACACGGAGATTCAGCAATATATGATGCTCTTGTAAGATTGGCACAGGATTTCTCAATGAGATACCCACTTGTTGATGGTCACGGCAACTTTGGTTCTATTGATGGTTATCCTGCTGCGGCAGCTAGATATACAGAGGCAAGACTTGCAAAAATTTCTCTTGAAATGCTTGCAGATATTGACAAGGACACAGTAGATTTTATACCAAACTATGATGGTGACTTTTTAGAGCCTACTGTACTTCCTTCAAGAATACCTAATCTTCTTGTTAATGGTTCAAGTGGTATTGCTGTAGGTATGGCTACAAATATTCCACCTCACAACCTTTCAGAAGTTATTGATGGTCTTGTTAAAATAATTGATAACAGAATAAATGAAAATAGAGATACTGACATTGATGAACTTTGTTCAGTTATTAAAGGACCTGATTTTCCTACTGGTGGTAGCATTTTAGGTAAAGCTGGTATTTTAAGTGCTTACAGAACTGGTAGAGGTAGGATTAAGTTAAGAGCGAAAACCGAGATTATTACTAAGCCTAATGGCAGAGAAGAAATACTTATTACTGAAATTCCTTATCAGGTAAACAAGTCAAGAATGATTGAAGGTATTGCAGAACTTGTTAAAGATAAGAGAATAGAGGGTATTTCAGGTATTCAGGATAGTACAAACGACAGAAATGGTATTCATATTCTTATTGAAGTTAAAAAAGATGCCTCAGCTGAAATTGTACTTAATAATCTTTTTAAATATTCTCAGTTACAGGAAAATTATAGTATTAACTTCCTTGCTATTGTTGATGGTATTCCTAAGGTACTTAATCTTAAAGAAATCCTTGAGCATTATCTTAAGTTCCAAGAAGAAGTTGTTACTAGAAGAACTAGATTTGACCTTAAAAAAGCCCTTGAAAGAATGCACATTTTAGAAGGTTTTTTAAGAGCTTTAGATAATATTGATGAAGTTATTTCTATTCTTCGTGGTTCACATACTACTCCTGAGGCTAAGGCAAGACTTATTGAACGCTTTGGATTTACAGATGTTCAGGTTAATGCTATTTGCGAAATGAGATTTAGAAGCCTTGTAGGTATGGAAAGAGAAAAACTTGAAAACGAGTATGCTGAACTTGAAGGTCTTACTGAAGAATGGAAGGCTATTCTTGCTGATGAAAATAAGCTTTTTGCTGTTATCAAAGAAGAAATGCTTGAAACTAAGAGAAAGTATGGAGATGAAAGACGAACACTTCTTGTAGATGATATGGGCGAAATTAATATGGAGGATATTATTTCAGATGATATGTCTGTTATAACTATGACTCACCTAAATTATGTTAAGAGAATACCTCTGGATACTTACAAGTCACAGCATAGAGGTGGTAAGGGTGTTATTGGTCTTCAAATGAGAGAAGAAGATGGAGTTAAAAAGCTCTTTGTAAGCTCTAACCACAGTTATATTTTATTCTTTACAACTAAGGGTAAGGTTTACAGAAAGAAGACTTGGGAAATTCCAGAAGCAGGACGAAATGCTAAGGGTACACCTATTGTTAATCTCCTTGAACTTGAAAAGGACGAAGAAATTTCAGCTGTTATACCAACTAAGTCATTTAATGAAAATGAATACCTTGTTATGGTAACTAAGTATGGTATAATCAAAAAGACTCCTGCTGAATATTATAACAATATTAGAAAGGGTGGACTTATAGCTGTTAATTTAAGAGATAATGATAAGCTAATTTCCGTATTTATTACTACTGGTAAAAATGATATATTTGTTGCCACTAGAAATGGTATTAGTATTAGATTTAATGAATCGGATGCTCGTCCATTAAGCAGAACAGCTACAGGTGTTAAAGCAATTACTCTTACTGATGATGATTATGTAATTGGTTCAGATGTTATTACTGATGGTAGCAAGCTTCTTATTGTGTCTGAAAAGGGTTATGGCAAGTGTACTATGCCAGACAACTACAGAATTCAGTCAAGAGGTGGTAAAGGTCTTAAGACTTACAAGATAACTGATAGAACTGGTTACATTACTGCTGCTGCTGCTGTTAATGACAGTCAAGAACTTATTATGGTAAGTAGTGAGGGTGTTGTTATTAGAATTAAGGTTAAGGATATTTCTACTGTAGGTAGAGTAGCACAAGGTGTTAAACTTGTAAACCTTAATGAAGGTGTTAGGGTAATTAGTATGGATACTATTGATGAGGAATATGTTAATAGTGAAAGTTCTAGTGAATTAGCTAATGAAAGTTTAGTAGTTAATGAAAATGTAAATACTGATAAATAATACAAAAATTTTGAGAGCTGTTGTATTGCAATGGCTCTTTAATTTTGTCTAAAAAATTTAACAATAATTAATAAACAATTATTGACAACTTTACATAATTGTTGTATCATTAGTATAATCCTTGTGAATGGAGGAAGAATAGATTTATGAATGATAATGATAAGTACGAAGATGATATAGACAAGGAAGAAAAAAAGACATTTATGCAAGAACTTTTAAGTTGGATTGGTACTATAATTTTTGCTTTAATAATGGCTTTTCTTATTACTAAGTTTATTATTGTCAATGCTGTTATTCCTTCAGGTTCTATGGAAACTACAATTATGACAGGTGACAGAATTATTGCTAATAGACTTGAGTATGATTTTTCGTCCCCTGAACGATATGATATTGCAGTATTTAAGTTTCCTGATAATACAGACACTCTTTATATTAAAAGAGTTATTGGTATGCCTGGTGATAAGGTAGAAATTAGGGATAATGAAGTTTATATTAATGACAGTCAAGAGCCTTTAATTGACTCTTTTGTAAATGGTCAAATGGATACACCAAATGCTATTTATAATGTACCAAGTAAAGGTGATAGTTTAAATGATTATAGTGCTTTCATAAGTGATACATCACTTTATGACAAGGACGGTGATGGTCTTTTTGATGAGGATTGTTATTTTATGATGGGTGACAACAGAAATAATTCTGCGGATTCCAGACTTTGGAATAATAAATTTGTTCCTGAATCTCTTATGGAGGGTAAGGCAATATTTAGGTACTTCCCTGTTAATCAAATGAAAGTAATAAAAAATGACTTTAAAGGAGAGTAAATGTTATGGCACAGACAGTAACTAAAGATATGATTATTGGCGAATTAATTACGATTGATAGAGGTATTATACCAATTCTTATGAATGCTGGTATGCACTGTATTGGTTGTCCTTCTTCTCAGGGAGAAACTCTTGAAGAGGCTTGTATAGTTCACGGTATGGATGTAAATGATTTATTAAAGAATATTAATGATTATTTAGCATCTAATTAATTTTGTTTACAAAGTATTTTAGCATATACGCAAAAAGGCAGACCAAGTAATTGGTCTGTTTTTTTGTAATTATAATATTGGAGTTTGAAATTAATATTTATAATAAATAAATTAAAATAAAATACTTTTTATTGACAAGCACTTTTTTATATGATAAAATAACATTTGTTAGCAATAAAATGAATTTAATGCTTGACATAAATAGCTTGTTATGTTATTATGATAAAGACGCGTATCGTCTTTTTTTTGTGTGGAATTTTCACACTAACAAATTTAACAAATAAAATTTAATTATTCAGAAAGAGGTGGAAGTCTTGAGAACAAGAATTACATTAGCTTGTACAGAGTGTAAGCAGAGAAATTATGACACTATGAAGGACAAGAAAGTACATCCTGACAGAATGGAAACTAAGAAGTATTGCAAGTTCTGTAAAACACATACTTTACACAGAGAAACAAAGTAATCCAATTTTGGATTGACTGCATTTTACCTCACGAAAGGGGAAGTCAGAATGGAAGAAAAGAAGTTCAGTTTTTCCGATTGGGTAAAGGTTCATATTGCTGAATTTAAGCGTGTTGTATGGCCTTCCAAGGAAGATATTATTAAAGAAACCCTCTCAGTTATTGCAATTTCATTAATTTTCGGTGCAATTATTATAGGCTTTGACTATATTGTAGAATTTGGCTACAACGCATTAGTAAATTTATTAGGTTAATGAAGTGAGGTTATAACAATGTCAGAGGAACTTTCAAATCAGCTTAGATGGTATGTTATCCATACTTATTCTGGCTATGAAAACAAGGTTAAAACCAATATTGAGAAACTTGTCGAAAACGGTGGTCTTGAAGATTTTATTCAAGAAATTTCAGTACCAATGGAAGAGGCAGTTGAAATCAAAAATGGTGTACAGAAGACAGTGCTTAGAAAGAAATTTCCGGGTTATGTTCTTCTTAAAATGATAATGAATGACGATACATGGTATGTTGTAAGAAACACTAGAGGTGTTACAAGCTTTGTTGGTCCCGGCAGTAAGCCAGTTCCTCTTACAGATGCAGAGGTTATATCTATGGGACTTGAAGAAAGCTCAGGAATAACAGATATCGACATTGCTGAAGGTGACTATGTTACAGTTACTTCAGGAGCTTTTGCAGACAATGTCGGCGTTGTTAAAGAAATCAACTTTGCTAAGAAGACAGTTACAGTTGCTATTTCTTTATTTGGTCGTGAGACTCCAATGGAGCTGGATTTTACACAAGTTCAGCCATTAAATTTGGACAAGTAAACTGATATTATTGAGGATGTAATCCTCAGTGGGAGGGAAAATCCCATTATCCCGCTAATTACCACATTATAGGAGGTGCCTTAAAATGGCAAAAAAGGTTGAAGGTTTTATTAAGTTACAGATTGCTGCTGGTAAAGCTACACCAGCACCACCAGTTGGTCCTGCTTTAGGTCAGCATGGTGTTAATATTATGGGCTTCTGTAAGGAGTTCAATGAAAGAACTGCTAAGGATGCAGGTCTTATTATTCCAGTTGTTATTACAGTATATCAGGACAAGAGCTTTACATTTATTACAAAGACTCCTCCTGCAGCTGTTCTTTTAAAGAAGGCTTGTAAGATTGAGTCTGGTTCAGGTGTTCCTAACAAGACTAAGGTTGCTACTATTTCAAAAGCTGAGGTTCAGAAGATTGCTGAATTAAAGATGCAGGATTTAACTGCTGCTTCACTTGATGCTGCTATTAGTATGGTTGCAGGTACAGCTAGAAGTATGGGTATCGTTGTTGAGGACTAATTTTAGGACTATTTGTTGTTGATGCGTGGGAGGGAATACTCCCGATATTACCACTTAAGGAGGAACTATTGTGAAAAGAGGAAAGAAATATCTCGAAAAGAGTAAGCTTGTTAATAAGGCTAATTTATATGATGTAACTGAGGCTTGTGCTTTAATTCCACAGGTTAGCACAGCTAAGTTTGACGAAACTGTTGAGGCTCATATCCGTTTAGGTGTTGACAGCCGTCACGCTGACCAGCAGGTTAGAGGTGCTGTTGTTCTCCCACACGGTACTGGTAAGACTGTTAGAGTTCTTGTATTTGCTAAGAATGCTAAGGCTGATGAAGCAACTGCTGCAGGTGCAGATTTTGTAGGTGCAGAGGATTTAGTAGCTAAGATTCAGCAGGAAAACTGGTTTGACTTTGATGTAGTTGTTGCTACACCAGATATGATGGGTCTTGTTGGTAGAATCGGTAGAGTTTTAGGTCCTAAGGGTTTAATGCCTAACCCTAAGGCTGGTACTGTAACTATGGATATAGCTAAGGCTATTGAAGAAATTAAGGCTGGTAAGATTGAGTACAGACTTGATAAGACTAACATTATCCATGTTCCAGTTGGTAAGGTTTCTTTTGGTGCTGAAAAGCTTCAGGAAAACTTCCAGACTCTTATGAGTGCTATTGTTAAGGCTAAGCCATCTGCTGCTAAGGGTACTTACTTAAAGTCAGTTGTTCTTACAACTACAATGGGTCCTAGCGTTAAGGTTAATGCTGCTAAGATTTCAGAGTAATTTTGAATAATTAAATTTGTTAATAGAAAAAAGGACTACTTAATTGTGGTCCTTTTTTAAATAATATATAATTTGTATGAAAGTAATGGATTGTCATTATGGGCAATTATGAAAAATATGTTATTATTATTATTATGACTAATTATTACTACAAAACAGTTATTTGATTGATAATTATACCTATTCTTTATTTAACTTTTCCAGCTTTAATTTACTTACACCAACAAATTCCACACTATCCCCTACTTCTTTTAAAACCTCATTTATAGCATTAGCAGTTACTTTACCACCTTCAGCACCAACATGACCAATGGCTACACTATACCCTTTTTCCTTAGCAATATTTATAGCTTTTCTCAAGTTTTCTTTTATCTTTTCTTTACTTTGTGTACTATCAAGAAATACATCTCTTTTTACTGTAGGAATTCCAAGTTCTTTAGCTGTATCATAAGCAACGGATTTTCCTGTTGTAACACTATCTACATAGTACCACCCTTTTTCTTTAGCAATTTTAAGTATTTCAGTCATTTTTTCTTTATCTTCAGTTATAAGAGAACCCATATGGTTATTAAAGCCTAGAGCTTTATTTATTTGATTTGCATTTTTAGTAAATGTTTCTTTAACTTCATCAATAGACATATTTCCCAAAATAGGAGTAGCACCAAGCCAACTTCTTTTGCCTGTATGTGCTTCCATAGGTTGATGTAATATAACTTCTTTACCTTTTTCTATTAGTTTATTCATTTCATCTTCACTATTAGGCATATATGGCATAACAGCTCCGGTAAATTCAATAGGCAGGTTAAGAATTTCTTCAGTGCCACTTTGATTATTTCCAAAATCATCAATAACTATGGCTACTTTAGGTTTTTCATTAGCTATAATAACTAGTCTGGCAGTAAGAGCTATAAATATTGACAAAAGTATAAATTCAATAATAGTAACAGTAAATTTCATATTTACACCTTTCTTTATTTTTGATATTATTAAATTATAATATAACTATATTTTTTAAGGAGAATGATTATGAAATTAATGTTTGCATCTGATATTCACGGTTCACTTTATTATGCTGAAAAAACTGTAAATGCTTATAAAGTAGAAAAGGCTCAGAAACTTATTTTATTAGGTGATTTACTTTATCACGGACCTAGGAATGATTTACCTAAGGATTATAATCCAAAGGCTGTTATTGACCTTTTAAATGGAATTAAAGAAGAAATATTAGCTGTAAGGGGTAATTGTGAGGCAGAAGTTGACCAAATGGTACTTAATTTTCCTGTTATGGCAGAATATTGTACAATGTTTGTTGATGATAGAATGTGGTTTATTACACACGGTCATAAGTTTAATATTTCTAATCCGCCTATGGTTAAAAAAGGTGATTTGCTTATTCACGGTCACACGCATATTCAAGCTATGGAAGAACAACCTGAAGGATATATTTATATTAATCCAGGCTCTGTATCTATACCTAAAAATGGAAATAAAAATAGCTATATGATTTATGAAGATGGCAAATTTACTATAAAGGATTTTGAAAACAATGTTATAAAGGAGTATGAGCTTTAATGTCAACACTTACATTTTCGTTTAATGCTGTTGCACCTATAATTCTAACTATATTTATTGGTTATTTTTTGCAAAAAATAAAACTTGTGCCTGAAGAATTTTGGGCACAAGCTAATAAAATAGTATTTAATTTAGCTATTCCATCATATCTTTTTTATTGTGTTTACAATATAGAAAGTTTTGATTATATTAATTGGAAATTAACACTAATTGCAGCTGCTCTTGTTATTGTAATTTGTATTTTAGCTACAATATTCTTTTACATTTATACAAAGGATAGAGGTAAAAGAGGTGTACTTATACAGTGTGCTTTTCGTTCAAATTATGCTATAATTGGTATTCCTCTTGCCAGAGCTATGGGTGGCGAAAGTGTTATGGGTACGGCTGCTGTTATGTCTGCTATTGGCATACCTACTTTCAATATGTTGGCAGTTATTGTGTTAACTATTCATAGCTATGATAATAGTGGTAAAAAAATTTCAATACTTAGTATTTTAAAGTCTATTTGTAAAAATCCACTTATTATAGGTTGTTTTTTAGGTCTTGTGTGTCTTTGTTTGAGAGATTATGTACCATTTACTATTAAGGATAATGTGCCATTTTTGTATGAAACTGTTAAGGATATGGGGAATTTAGCTACACCCCTTGCCCTTCTTGTTTTAGGTGGTAGATTTAAAATTTCTGCAGTTAAGGAACTTGCAAGGGATATTTCTTTAGGTGTTTTGTGGCGTCTTGTTATTACGCCAGCTTGTTGTTTAGTTGCTCTTATATTACTTAGTAAATATGGTGTAGTTAATGTAACTGCTGGTGATTTTCCGGCTTTTATAGGATTTTATGGTTCTCCTGTAGCTGTTAGTTCTGCTATTATGGCTGAAAGTATGAATTGCCACGGTGAACTTTCAAGGCAACTTGTTATTTGGTGTAATGTTGTTTCTATATTTACTGTATTTGCACTTATTGTTATTTTTAAGGGATTAGGATTTATTTAATTAAATTTATAATTTAAGATAATAAGATTAGTATTAAGAAAATAATTTATAATTAATAGATAATATACAATTTATATATGTATCTATATTGTAACAAAAAAATTTTTAAGTTAATGTAAAAAGTATATATTATTACAATCTATAAAGTTTTGTCATTGAAAATAAAACTTTATAGTAAATTTAAAGGCTATAATTTATTTATAACGAAAAAAAGAAGTGGTACGAAACCACTTCTTTTTATTTAAAGAAAAAAACAATAAAATTTTTAAATTTCAGGTTCAATTAAGCCATAAGCACCATCTTTACGCTTATAAACAATGGCAATTTCATCAGTTTCAGCATTTCTAAAAATGAAGAAATTATGACCCATCATATCCATTTCCATACAAGCTTCTTCAGCGTCCATAGGCTTTACAAAGAACTTTTTAGACTTAACGATATTTACTGCATCTTCATCAGTATATTCATCAGCATCAAGAGCAAGAGCATTAAGCTCATCAGCAAAAGCCGGACTTTTTTTGGCTCTATCGTGAAGCTTATTCTTATACTTAACCATCTGTCTTTCAAGAATATCAACAGCCTCGTCAACAGCTGCCATAAAATCGCTGTTTATAACTTCAGCCTTAATTATTCTCTTATTAGGAAGGCTTATTGTAACATCAACCTTCTTATCAAGTTTAACTTCAGTCAGTACGATGTTGGCTTCAGATTCTGCTGGGAAAAGCTTAGCAATTCTATTAAGCTTAGCAGTAATCTTATTACTGAAATTTTCAGTTACATCAAAATTCTTACCAATAAATGAATAACGCATAAAACCAACTCCTTTGTAATAACACGAGATAAATAAATGTAAGTTTACAAATAAACATCTCTTAATATAAATATTCTACATAAGATAGTTATTTCCTTTATTTTTTTAAAAAAATTTTTTAGACAGTTAAAAAATAAATTTTACAACAATTTTTCACAAAAATAAAAAACCTACTTTTTAAGCCATTTGTAGTATATTTTGTGAATAATGTGATTTTTGTGGATAAGTGTAATAATTAACAACAATTCTGTTGATAATTATAGTAATACTATTGTGGATAAGTGGGAAAACTTTGTTAATAACCTTATTTAGCTTGTTTTTATTGTGGGTATTTTAATAAAGTTTTCCACAAAGTTAAAAACATTTCCACAGTTAATTTTATTTAGTTTTAGACATTATTTTACAAGAGAATATTTTTTTTGTGTAAATTGTACAAAAAAATTAAAGCATATTTATATAAAAAAATATAATAAAGTGTTTAGTTATTCTGC
>UQRG01000026.1 GCA_900543365.1 uncultured Eubacterium sp.
TGTGGCAAATAGATATGATACCAGAAAAATTTATGTGGCTATTTAAACTTAATCCTATGTATTATGTAGTACAAGGATATAGAGATAGTATGATATATCATTTGCCTTTTTATAACAATATAAAGCAAACATTATATTTTTGGTTTGTAGTTATGGTATTAATGTTAATAGGTGGTTTGCTTTATAGAAAACTAAAGCCACATTTTGCAGATGTGTTGTAAGGAGAAAGTTATATGGATAATGTAATTAGTGTAAAAGATTTAAGCAAAGTTTATAGACTTTATGATAAGCCTATAGATAGACTAAAAGAAAGTCTAAATATTTTTCACAAAAGTTATCATAAAGAATATTATGCACTTAATAATTTGAGTTTTGAAATTAAGCGTGGAGAAACAGTTGGTATAATTGGTATAAATGGTGCAGGTAAGTCAACACTTCTTAAAATAATAACAGGTGTTCTTACACCTAGTGGTGGCAATATTGAAGTTAAAGGAAAAATATCAGCATTGCTTGAATTGGGTGCAGGCTTCAATATGGAGTATTCAGGAATTGAGAATATATACTTAAATGGCACAATGATGGGGTTTTCTAAGAAAGAAATTGATAAAAAATTAGATGATATTTTAGCTTTTGCTGATATTGGTGATTTTGTATATCAACCAGTAAAGACATATTCAAGTGGTATGTTTGTTAGACTTGCTTTTGCTGTAGCTATTAATGTTGAACCTGATATATTGGTGATAGATGAAGCTTTAAGTGTTGGAGATGTTTTCTTTCAGCAAAAGTGTTATAAAAAGATAAAAGAATTAGCAGGCAAATCTACTGTTATTATAGTTTCTCACGATTTAAATGCTATGACAAAGTTTTGTGAGAGAATTATTGTTATGTCTGCAGGAGAAAAGGCTTTTGATGGTGAGCCTAATGAAGCAATAGCTAAGTACTTTAAGTTGAAACAAGGTACATTAAAAAAAGATAAAAAATCAATTGAATTAAAATCAAATGATTTTAATATGTATAAGTTGCCGAGTCAAAATTCCTATAGTGGAAAAATGGATGTAATTATAGAAAAATATTTTTATTCTATAAATGATGAGCCTTTTACAGAAGTTTGTCAAAAAGACGATGAATTTAAGGTTTCTTTAGTTATTAATTCAAATATAGATATAGAAGATCCAATCGTTGGTTACCAAATAAGAGATAAATATGGTAATGAAGTTTTTGGTGAAACCTCTCTTACATCCACAGTAGACCAAGGTATAATAAAGCAAGGAAGAAATGTGATTAATTTTACTTTTGAATGGCCTGAAATAAGAGAAGGAGATTATTTTATTACATTAGGCATAGGTAATGGTACAGATGTACTTAATCAAGTTGAGGAATGTTGGATTAATAATGTAATTCATATAGTAGCAACAACTAATGGTAAAACAATATTCGGTATCTTTAATAATAATATGAAAGAATTTGATATAAACAAAATAGATTAAAGGAGGTAAATATATGAAAGACTGGAAATACTGCAATCCAAATTTTGAATGTGATAAGTTAAATTATGATTTACTCACATTTGCACCCTGGTCAGGACATAGATGTTTTGTATATGATTTGGTGAGAGCTTTTGAACCAAATACAGTTGTAGAACTTGGTAGTCACTATGGTTGTTCTGCATTTACATTTGCACAGGCAGTTAAGGATTTTGCTCTTGATACAAAAATGTATTTTGTTGATACTTGGCAAGGCGATGATTTTACAAAAAAGTATGATAATGATGTATATACTATTTTTTGTAAAACTGTTAATAAATTTTATAGTAATCAAAATATAAATATGTTAAGAATGACATTTAATGAAGCTGTTGAACAGTTTGAAGATAAGTCTATTGATGTATTGCATATTGATGGTTCTCACCACTACAATGATGTTAAGTGGGATTTTGAAACTTGGTTTTCTAAAGTAAAAGATGATGGAATAATAATGCTTCACGATGTTAGTAGCGATATAGTTTTAGGTGATGTTATGGGTTCTTATAAGTATTGGAAAGAGTTACAGGAAAAATTTAAATATACAGTTAAATTTGATTTTAGTTGGGGACTTGGATTGATTTTTCTTGGTGAAGATAAGTACGAAATATTTAAAAACTCTGTTAATATGGATAAATATCAAAGAATTAATAATGCTCTTGATGTTGAATATAAGGATAGATTACGAAAAAATTATTTTGAAATAAAGGACAAGCAAATGTATATTGATGATTTGCTTGAACAGAAAAAAATACTTAATTCTCACTTAGAGGCTTATAAGGAAAATATACAAGCTAAGGATAAATATGCTGAAGAACTTAAGTTACAAAATGATGCAACTATAAAAGAATTAAATAATAATTGGAAAAATGAAAAGTCTGAAATTATAAATTCTTTTGACAGTGAAAAGGCAAATATTAAATCTGCCTATGAACAACAAATTGAAACAATAAAGCAGGATTATGGCGAAACTATTAAGGGTAAAGATAATTATATTACTGAGCTTGAGTCCAATGAAAATAAATTAAAAGAAGAAATAGAAAAACTTACTAACAGTATAAATGAACTTACAAGTTTAAATAATCAAATTACTCAACAAAAGAATGCTTTTGAACAGGCGTATTATAGTACAATTAATTATAAACTTGGGCAGATAAAAAGAAAAATTATAAAGTAGGTGAAATTGTATGTGTAAATTATCGGTGGTTATTCCAGTATATAATACTGAGCAATATTTGCCACGATGTATAGATAGTCTTATAAATCAGACATATAAAGATATAGAGTTTATATTTGTAAATGACTGCTCTCCTGAAAATGCAGAAGAAATAATCAAAAAATATCAGGAACAAGATAGTAGAATTAAGTATGTTACTTATGATAAAAATAGGGGACTATTTAGAGCTAGAATGGCTGGTGCAGAAAAAGCGAAGGGTGAATATATTGCTTTTATGGATAGCGATGACTATGCAACCTTGGACTTTTATAATACATTAATTAAATGTGCAGAGGAAAAAAATGCCGAAATAGCTATAGGCAAAACAATATTTAAAAATGTAAATAATGTTAATTTTGTAAGAAATCTACACGATGAGTGCTTTTTGTTTGATAAAATAGAGGGCGAAAATGTGAGAAAGGCATACTTTGGTCAAAAAGGTCTTTGCTTTTCTTGGCATACTGTCTGGAATAAAATATATAAGAAAGATTTGTGGGACAAGTGTTTTCCATATTACAAAAAAATTGATACCCACTTAATTATGACTGAAGATATAGCATTTTCATCTTTACTCTTTTATAATGCAAAATCTGTGGCAACTGTTGAAAATGATGGCTATTTTTATTGTGAAAACGAAGGAGCTTCAACAAATGCTGCAAAAACTACTCTTAAGCGTTTTACTAAAAATATGAGTGACATAAAAAGGGTTTTTGATTTTGTCAATGAGTATTTTGATGAAGTAGGTGCTGATAGTTATATAGTAGATAGTTTCAATGAAACTAAGAAATATTATGCACGAATGTGGCAAGAATTGGCTGATAACACATTTAAGAGTGATGAGCTTAAGAATGCTGATGAAATAATGAGAGATTTTATTGGCAATTTTAAGGAACATACAAACAGAGATTATCATTTTTTTGCTTCAATGAGCAGCAAGTGGAATGGTGGTTTAGAAAGCATTAAAGAAACAATTATAAAAAGTAAGTGTAAATATGTAAGTTTTGATATTTTTGATACATTGATAATGAGATATGTCTATAATCCAGAAGACATTTTTTTATTAATGAACAAAAAATTTGAAGAAGTTTATAAATCTAATATTAGTTTTGATAAATTGAGAATTGGTGCAGAAAGAGTTTGTCGAAGGAAGTTTGGCAATAGCCACCCTGAATATCAAGATGTTAATATTGATGAAATATACGATACTTTATCAGAGCATTATAATATCCCTTTAGATGTGGCTAAAACAATGGAGGCTGAAGAAAAGAAATTAGAAATTCAGTTTTCAAGAAGAAGAAAATCGGCCTTTGAACTTTTTGATGTAGCTAAACTTTCTGGAAAAGAAGTTATATTAACATCAGATATGTACCTTGATGAAGCTACTATAAAAGCAATACTTGATAAGGCTGGTTATAGTGGTTACAAGAAATTATACATTTCATCTGTTTTGAGAAAAACAAAAGCAAACGGTGATATTTTTAAAGCAGTAATTAAGGATTTAGGTGCTAAAGCCAGTGATATACTCCATATTGGAGATACTTGGATAAATGATATTGAAAGACCAAAGAGCCTTGGTATTAGCACTATATTTTTTCCTAAGGCTAAGGAAGTTTTTGAAAATAAAATTAATGGAATTAATACTAATCTTTGTCATAACATTGCTGAAACAGTTAGTAGTATTATGTGCAATTCATCAAAATTTAAAGACAGTTTAGGTTATCGTTGTATGCTTGCTCTTGTAGCAGGTTATTATTTTGATAATCCTTATAGAAGTTTTAATGAAGAATCAGATTTTAATGGTTCACCTTATTTTATTGGATATTATGCTTTAGGTATGCATATGGTTGCATTATCTAAATGGATATGTGATAATAGCCTGGAATATGACAATATATATTTTATGGCTAGAGATGGTTATCTACCTATGATTGCTTACAATATTTTTAGTAATAAAGAAAATCCTAAAGGCAAGTATATTTATACATCAAGGAAAATGCTTTTGCCAGTAATGATTGAAAGTAAGCAAGATTTCTTTGACTTACCAGTTGAATATAGGAATCATACACCGGAAACTATATTAGAATTGTTGAAATTTTGTTGTAAAAATTATGATTTAGATAAACTTGATTTTAATATGGATAAGACTTTTATTGATGAAAATGAGTATAATGAATTTATAAACTTTTTTATTAACAATTTATATGATGAAAATAAACACAATGAAGCTGTTGATAGGTGTAGAAAATATTACGAGCCTTTATCTAAGGGAAATAATGTATCTTTTGATATGGGGTACAGTGGAAGAATACAGACTGCTGTTTCAAAAGCCTGTGGAAAGGGAATAGATGCTTTATTTGTTCATAGTGATTCAAAGCGTTATTTTGATATGCAAAGAAAAGGTAACTATAAAATAAAAACATTTTATGACTTTTATCCTTATATGTCAGGACTTATAAGGGAACATATATTGTCAGATAGTTCATCATCTTGCATAGGTATTGATGAAAATATAAATTTAATATTTGACGGAATAGAAAAACTTTATCAAGATAGCTTTGTTGTAAATCAAATTCAGCAAGGTGCTATAGATTTTGTGAAAGATTTTAAAAACATATTCATTGAATATTTAGGTTATATTGACTTTAAGCCTTGTGAGGCATCAATGGTGTTTGAAGGTTATTTAAGATGTGGAAAAGATTTTGACAGACAAATTTTTAAGGCATCATATTTTGAAGATTTAGTTTATGGTTCAAAGGATAATATTAATATATACGAGTTTATTAAAAACTACTTAGTTACACTCCCTGTAAGTGAAGGAGCTAAAAATGCAGTAACAAAAAGGGATATGCTTGAAACTGTTGTAGCAGGACATAACAGATTAGTAAGAGCTTTTGCTTATATTATATTTGACCCAGAGCTTTTCAAATTATATATGATAGATATACTTAATAGAAATCCAAAGGTTTTAAGGACCTTAGTTAAAATTAAGCATATTATATTTGGAATGCCTAAAGATAAATAAATTTTAATTTGGAGATGTTGTATTTAAAATGAATTTTTTGAAATTTCGTAACAATAAAAAAAGTGCTATAAGTATTGTTGGATTTACTTTAGCATGGATTTTTAGTTTGTTATCTGTGGCACTTAATTGTAATATGCCCTCAAAGATAGCTAGAATTGCTATATGTGCAACTGATAGTAATAATGGTGATATAGTTGTAACTGGAATTACTGCAGACAAGGGTACAGATAGTGAGGATAGAAGAAGTTTTGGGGAGATGCAACTTAGTGGCTCTTGGAAAATAGACAAAGATAATAATAAATTAATATGTAGCCAATATGAAAGTGATGCTAAAGCATTAATAGAAATGAGAGATGCCTCAACTGTAGATATTGATTTTGAGTCAAGTGAAAATTCAGGTGAAGCTGAAATATATATTAATGATAAGTTAGTTGATAGTGTTGACCTTATAGAAAACAGTGGAGAAACTATAATTGATAAGCAATATAATCTTAGTTATCCTAAGGTTGAAATTTTAACATATATATTATACGCTTTTAGAGCCATAGCTTTAATCGGTTTATTTATTATGTTATTATTTGGCTATATGTCTTTTAAAGAATTTATAAGAAATAAAACAAAAATTAACTTATTTAGACTTAAATCCGGCTTAATTACTGGGTTTTTTGTTGCTATTTCCTTTGTGCTTTTGTGTACAGTTTTTCAAAATTATATATATCAAAATGTATATAAGGATAGTGTTAATTTAACTATTACAGCAACAGGTCAAAAAAGCGAAAAAGCACTTGCTAATCATATACGAATTAGAAATATTCTTGTAAATGGTGCTGAATATGATTTTACAAAAATTCAGCTTCAAGGAGGTTGGGAATACAATACAGTTGACCATTTAATATATGTATATGACCCAACTCAACCAGTATCCTTTACTACAAACATTGATAATATAAGAACAATAGAAATAGTTTATGTAGAGGAGGTAGGTTCAGGTATTTTTAATGTTGCTATTGATGGCAAAACAGTTGCTGTTGTAGATAGCTACAAAAATTGTAAATGGGATAATGATAGCAAAGTTTATAAGGTATCTCAGTTAATAAATCCATATAGTTCATACAAGGTTTTGGCTATAATATTTGTATTATTTACGGCTGTAGGCTATTTATTAAATAAAAATAATAAATACTATAAGCTATTTAATTATTTGAAGTATTTAGATTTAAGTATAATTTTAGCCTTTGTAACCTATTTCTTCATTGCTTTTATGCAAAATGAAAATATTGGTGATGTGTTTGAATGGATGTGTAATTATCAATCATCATTTGCTAATGGTTTTTGTATAATTGCTTTATTAAACATTGCAATTACAGCCATATTTAATAAAAATTATAGAGGATTTTTGGTATTGTCTATAATTAGTATGATATTATTGACTGTCAATTATTTTAAAATACAATTTAGAGATGTGCCTTTGTTGCCTTGGGATTTTATGCTTATTTCTGTTGCTGGCTCTGTAGTATCAAGGTTTAAATTTACTCCGTCTATAGGGTTTATATTAGCTTTGGTTATTTTTATAGTTATAGTTGTTTTAATTAAATTTGCTACTAAAAAGGTAAATGTTGATAAAATAAAATTACCAGTAAGATTGGTTACTTTTATTGTTTCAAGTGCTTTTTTAGTAATATATGCTTTTACATTTTTATTTAACACAAGTATTAATTTGTTTGAAGCACAAAAGTTCTATTCTGAAAATGGTTTTGTACTTGCCTTTGCAGAAAGTATGCAGTACATTAACCCTGTTGATGAACCGTCTAATTATAATGAAGCAACTATGAATGAAATTGCTAATAAGATAAAAAATTCTGTTCAAGAAACTAATGGTGTTAAGCCTAATGTAATTGTTCTTATGAGTGAATCTTTTTGGGATATTACTAGGGTAAAAGAGCTAGGTTTTAAAGAAGAATTATTCCCAACATATAGAAATTTGCAAAAGACTTCACTTACTGGTGAGTTATTAACAAATGTGTATAACGGTGGTACTGTTAATTCTGAATTTGAGGCAATTACAGGATTTTCTGTTGCTTATTTACCATCAGAATATATGCCATATCAGAGATGTATGCGACCTGATTTTTACTCTATTAATAGCTTTTTAAAGAGCAATGGATATGATAGTCTTGCAATTCACCCATTTGAAAAAACTAATTATAATAGAAGTACAGCTTATGAATACCTAGGCTTTGAAAAGACATTGTGGGAAGATGATTTTGATGAAAATGCAGATAGAATGAGAGGCTATATATCTGACCACGCATTAACAGAAAAGATTATTGAAGAATATAAAAACCACAAAAAAGAATCAAATTCACCTTGGTTCAATCTTTCTGTATCAATGCAAAATCACGGTGGTTATTGGGAAAGTACATTAGATAGTAATAAAAAAGTAAATGTTGATGATTCAGCATTTACAGAAACATCAAGAGGTTCTATTGAGGACTTGGCAACTGGTTTGCACTATGCTGACCTTGCTCTTGGAGAACTTATTGACTATTTTAAAACAGTTGATGAACCTACAGTAATTGTTATGTTTGGTGACCATATGTCAAATGCTGGACAAATAGGGGATACTCTCCTTGACCAATCATCACTTATTGCTGAAAGTGACTATGACCTTTCAGGCTTTGGCAAAGATACAAATGATACTAATGCTCATAATATTTATGAGCAAAGACGAGTACCATTTATGGCTTGGAGTAATTATAAAAATGTTAATAAAAATTGTGGAACATTAAGTGTTACACAACTTTTACCTACTGTATTATCAGAATATAATTCTATTATGCCTAGTTACTTCTATTATTTAAAAAATGCACAATCTATTCTTCCAGCTTGTGCTTCCGGTATATTTGTAAATAAAGACGGAACTTGCGATTTTGTAAGTAATATGAATGAAGAACAGAAAAAACAATATGAAGAATATTGGCTTATAGAATACGATTATATCTTTGGTAAAAATTATTTAAAAAATATTTTTGATTATAATATTGAATAAAATTAATAAAAAGGAGAGATTTGTATGTTATTAAATAAAGTATTTAGTAATAAATATGTGTTAAAAATGTGTAAGTTTTTTAATTATGTTAATAAATACGGTATTTATAATGGATACAAACTTTCCTTTAATAATTTTTGCCTTGATACAATATATAGAAAAAATAAAAACAAACAGTCTTTTAATTTAGTTAGCAAAAGGATAATTGATGGTAAAATTGATAATGAATATGATTTTGGTTATTGTGTTTTTGGACCATTAATATATGAATTTATAAAATGGTTATATAATGAAACTAAAGAATATGAACAAATTTGTTTTTTAGCAAGAGAGGGTTGGTTATTAAAAAATGCATATGATATTTATACAAATAATGAAAAGAGCAAGTATTTTCTTGCATCAAGGCGGGCTGTATCTGTGCCTGCAATATATACAGAAATAGATATAAAAGAAATTTTAAGTCAATATTATAAAGGAAGTATAAAAAATTTATTGTATTCAAGATTTGGTGTTTATACTACAGATGAGCGTTATGTTGAAATGCCTAGAGATATTGAGAAAGTTTTAAGTATTTTAGATAACAAAGAAATATTAGAAAGGGCAAAAATAGAGAGGGAAAACTATAAAAAATATATAAATAAATTTAGTGATAAATATGCTGTTGTTGATGTAGGTTATAGTGGTACAATACAGTATTATTTATCTAAAATGTTAAATAAAAAGATAGATGGATATTATATATGCTCGCATTTTAATAATAAACCAAATAAATTAGGTTGCAAATGTGAGAGTATTTATGGTGTTATAAATTTAGTTGACGAAAGAGAAAATATTGTATTTAAAAATCAGCTTTACATAGAGGCTGTATTGAAAGCACCTTATGGTCAGTTAATATCTTTTAATAATGATGGTATACCTTTATACAATGATGATTTAACATATAGTGAAACTATAAAAGATATTCATAATGGCATTTATGACTATATAAGAGATATGAAAAATATAAATGAAAAAAATGAGGCTTTTGCTTTGATGATGTTTGAACTTGGAATAAGAAGGTTATTAAACAAATTAGTAGTTGAAGATAGTTATTGTTCAGATGGTACTTTTGTATTAAAAAATGGTAAATGGAATAAAGAGTAAGGAGTTATTTATGGGGCACAACATTAAAACTTCGATACATTTAGTAAAAAATAAAATAAAGAACAAAAAAAATTCTTATAAGAACTATTTAAAAAAAGAGGATATAAATACTTTGGATTTACCTTTTCTTTTAAATAAGCCTTTAATATCATTAATTTTATTTGCAAATGAAAATTATAAAGATACTTTAGATACTCTTAAAAATCAAACTAATTATGATAACTATGAAATTATTGTTGTTAGTAATAATGATATTAAATGTGAAGCGAGTGCAGTAATTATTGAATATAATTGTTCTGAAAAAGAGGCTTATAAAATTGGATTAAGTGTTGCTCAAGGAGAATATATTGGTTTTTTAAATTCAGACATATTATTAAGTGAAAATACTTTATATTATATGATGTTGGAAAAGCTGTATTGTGATTTTGATATGGTCTATACTGATGAGGATATTATTGAAAATGGAGTTAGAAAGAATCCGTTTTTTAAGCCTTGTTATTCTCCTCATACTTTAAGGAGTTTTAATTATATTGGATTTGCACTTATTAGGAAAAATTTAATAACAGTATTTAATGATTATTATAGTTTACTTATTGATTTATCTTATACCAATATAAAGGTTTCAAATGTTGAAAGAGTTTTAGTGCATTATAAAAATAGAACTATAGAAAAATTTGAACCAATATATAGCAATATAAATAAAAAAGTTAGTATTATTATACCATCTAAAGATAATTACACTATTTTAGAAAGATGTATTGATAGTATTAGAAAGAAAAGCATATATAATAATTATGAAATAATTGTTGTAGACAATGGTAGTAATAATGAAAATAAGTGTAAATATGCTAATATGGCAGACAAGTATGTTTATGAAAAAATGGATTTTAATTTTTCTAAAATGTGTAATATTGGTGCAGAAAATGCTGAAGGAGAAATTTTTTTATTTTTAAATGATGATACTGAAATTATATCACAAAATTTTCTTGATGTTATGGTTAATTATGCAATAGAGCCTCAAACTGGAGCTGTTGGGTGTCAGCTTTTGTATCCTAACAATAAAATACAGCATTGTGGTGTAATTAGTATACAAAATGGACCAGTACATTGTTTTTTAGGTTGTGATGAAAATACTGACAGTTATTTTGGTAGAAATAAGTATAGTTATAATTATTCTGCTGTAACTGGTGCTTGTTTAATGATTGAAAAGAAGAAATTTCAAGGCTTTGATGAAGATTTACCTGTTGCTTATAATGACATAGATTTGTGTTGGAATTTAGTTGAAAAAGGTTATTATAATGTAGTTGTAAATAGTGTTAAACTATACCATTATGAGTCTATTTCAAGAGGTGACGATAGGAAAAGTAAGTCGAAACTTTTGAGATTATATAATGAAAGAGAAAAACTATATAATAAGCATAGAGATTTTTGTTTTAATGACAAGTTTTATAATAGGAATTTGACACAACATAGAGGAGATTTTACTTTAGAAAATATTAATTATATTAATAGAGGTATGTTTGCTAGAGTTATTATAAATCCTGAAAAATATTTTACTGATAAAATTAATTACAAAATTGAGTATATGTCAGATGGCAATATGGTCAATATTGGTGGCTGGGCATATATTGATGGCAAGAGTACAACACCGTTTATAGTAATAATGACTAGAAGTGATGTTGCTGTTCCAGTAGAAGCTAATGTTGAAATAAGACAAGATATATCATCTAAATTTGGCAAAAATTTGGATTTGTGTGGATTTTCTTGTCATATTGATAAAAATTTGTTTGAAAAAGGTTGCTATCAACTTGGTATAATGCTTGTTAGTAAAATTACAATGAGAAAATATATAGTTCTTATTGATAAAAGAATTGATATTAAATTGTAATAAGGCATATAAAGTATTTTCTGTAATATAATTTACAGAGGTGATAGTATGAGCAATATAATATCAGAGCAAATTTTTAGTTGGGGATTATATGCTGTTACATTATTTTTGTTGTGTTTAATAACTATTGGGAGTTTTCCTAAGATTGGCAGAATTGCTATGCAAGGGGTTATGAGTGTATCTTTCATATTGATTATTAATTGTTTATTGTTTAAGATTAATTTGTGTTTAGGCATAAATTTCTTAACTGTATTTGTATCGTCAATATTGGGAATACCAGGAATAGGTCTTATGTATATTTTGTTGTATGTATTTTAGAAAGGATAAAAATGTTTTTTATTAAAAACTTTACAGAAAAACTTCTTGAAAATGAATATAAGCCAATAGCTAATTTTTATAGTAGTAAAAATATAGATGAAAACACTGAATACATAGCCTTTATTAAGCAAGTAGGTCAGATTTCTTATTGTGTTGTTGTAATAAACGCAGATAAGAAGTATGATTATAAAGGCTTTTATAAAGATGTATTAAGTTATTTAAATCAATTAAATAAAGTTGTGGTTACTGGCATATTTGTTACGAATAGTTTAAATGACCAGATTATTGATTTTACTAACATAGATATTGAAGATTATCAAAACAAACTAATTGATGTTAGATGGATTGTTGATATAAAAAATAATAAGATAATTGTAAACGGTCAGCAGCCTAATAAAATACTTAATGTTGATATGCTTATAAAGACATCTTTTCATAATGGTACTTATGCAGTAGGGCAAGACTTAGATACTTTAATGGAAAAAAGTGAAGATAAAAGATTTAAATATATTAAAACCAATAATATTGCTGTTACAATTGCACTTATTATTATTAATGGAGTTATAGAAGTCTTTAATTTTTTGTTAGGATTCCAATTTGGTGATAATTCCATTATTTTAAATGGTGGTATTAGTAGAGAAATGATTTTATCTGGACAATGGTATAGGTTATTAACATATATGTTTATACACGGAAGTGTAACTCATTATGTTGGTAATGCTTTATCATTGTATATTTTTGGTTCAAGAGTTGAGAAATATTTTGGTAAAATTAATATGCTTATTATATATTTTGTTGCAGGTCTAGGCGGTGGCTTACTTAGTATGTGCTTAAATGGTGGACTTGCTGTTGGAGCATCTGGTGCTATATTTGGCTTAATTGGTGCTGTTTTGGCTTATACTAAAATAAAAAATCATTCTATAGGTGGTTTTGATACTTATTTAATTGTTATATTTATTATTTTTGGTCTGTTAAGTGGATTTATGATGACAGATATAGATAACTGGGGACATATTGGTGGATTTATGACAGGTATAGTTGCTAGTTTTATTGTACTAAAAGGAGAAAAAAATGAAGATATTTAATGAAGTAATGGAAAAGGAAAGTAATTCCCGTTTTGGTGATAGAAAAGTTGTGTTTGGCGAAGGAAAAATTAATGCTGAAATTATGCTTATAGGTGAGGCTCCTGGTGGTGAGGAGGAAAAACAAGGTAAGCCATTTGTTGGTAAGGCAGGCAAAAACTTAAATGAATTTCTTGAAATTGTAGGACTTGACAGAAGTGACTTATATGTATCAAATGTTGTTAAGTTAAGACCTTTTAAACTTAGTCCAAAGACAAACAGACCAATAAATAGACCACCAAATAAAGAAGAATTAGATTTTTTTGTACCATTACTCCATAAAGAAATAGAGATTGTAAAACCTAAATTAATAGTTACATTAGGTAATTTTGCTTTAAAAAATGTGCTTATGAACCAAAAAGCGTCAATTGGTGACTATCACGGAAAAATTATTGAAAAAGACGGAAAAAGAATATTCCCACTTTATCACCCTGCATCAATAATATATGATAGAGCAAAAGAACAAATATATATAGAAGATTTAAATAAACTTAAGGAAATATTATGAGAAAAAAATATTTAATTATAGCTGGTATTATTATAGTGGCACTAATATTTGTAAAGTTTACTTTAAACTTTTGGATAAGTATAATGCCACAATGTTTATTTTTTAAAGTTACAGGATTATATTGCCCTGGATGTGGAGGAACTAGGTCTGTTATTGCTCTTTTAAATGGTAATATATGGACTGCTTTTAAGTATAATCCAGGAGTGGTAAGCTTGGCTATTATTACTGGATTAGTTTTATTTGAAAAAATATTTAATAAAAAAATACTACCCAGAAGACTTAGCTTTTGGGTAGTAT
>UQRG01000027.1 GCA_900543365.1 uncultured Eubacterium sp.
TTTCATAAGGGTATCTAGCTGCAACTTCACTCTTAACATCTTCATCTGCAATAATCTTTCCAGCCTTTGTATCAATAAGTAACATTTTGCCAGGTTCAAGTCTACTCTTGGAAATAACCTTAGAATCATCAATATCAACAACACCAACTTCAGATGAAAGAAGGAGCATATCGTCAGTAGTTACAATATATCTAGCAGGTCTTAAACCATTCCTATCAAGAGTAGCACCAACAACAACACCGTCAGTAAATGCCACTGCTGCTGGACCGTCCCAAGGTTCAGAACAAGTTGAATTATATTCATAAAAAGCTCTCTTAGCCTTATCCATAGTCTTATCATTTTCCCAAGGTTCCGGAATAGCCATCATAACAGCTTGCTGAATAGGAATACCTGACAGAGTAAGCATATGGAGGTAGTTATCAAGCATAGCAGAGTCAGAACCGTCTTCATTAATAACTGGATAAATCTTAGTAATATCATCACCAAAAATATCAGTATCAAACATTTGTTGTCTAGCATTTGTCCAGTTTATATTACCTCTAATAGTGTTAATTTCACCATTATGAATTATATATCTATTAGGATGTGCTCTTTCCCAGCTAGGAAATGTATTAGTAGAGAAACGGCTATGTACAAGAGCAATAAGGTCAAGATAGAACTTAGAAACCTGGTCAGGAGTAAGCATACCCTTATAAACAATAGTTCTTGAAGAAAGAGATGCAAAATAGAAATAACTATCTCTTTCATTATAAATTTCATTATTTAATTCACAGTATCTAATTTCCTTTTCTGCTCTTTTAAGTACAACAAAAAGTTTTCTTTCAAAAGCAATACCAGCTTCAACATCATCAGGCTTTTTAATAAATACCTGCACAATATGAGGCATAGCTTCCCTTGCTGTATTACCAATACATTTAGCATAAGTAGGAACTTCTCTTACACCAAGGTACTCCATACCTTCTTCAACTACAATTTTTTCAAGTTTAGCAAGACTTCTTGCTCTTGTATCATCATCAGGTGAAAGGAAAAGCATACCCACACCATAATCACCAGACTTAGGAAGTTTAATTCCTTCGTTATCACAAACCTTTTTCATAAAGTTGTGAGGAATTTGAATAAGAATACCTGCACCATCACCTGTGTCAGGCTCACTACCTACACCACCTCTATGAGTGAGATTTTTAAGAATTTCAATAGCATCATTAACAATCTTGTGAGATTTTTTACCCTTTATATTAACAAGGCAACCAATACCACAGTTATCGTGTTCAAATTGTGGGTCATACAAACCCTGCTTCTTAGGTAATCCGTTTTGAATCACTGTTATCCATCCTTTCTCTAATTAATACTTATTTTAAAACTTATATAAAAAAGGAACTGAATATAAATAGACATACTTCTACCATTCAGCTCCCTTGCTTATTTATATACTACTACATCTGAATTAAAAAATCAAGTATTTTTTTCAAAAAAATTAAAATAATTAAGTAAAATTTTTAAATACTTAATTATTTTAATTGAAATTAACTTTAACTATGCTATACTAAAGTTAATAGATATTATACTTAAAAGTTTTAGGCTTAACCAATTTCCATAAATTATAATGTACTCTTTTATCTATATTATGTCAACTTGGTTATTACTATAGGAGGATTAATTATGAACATATTTTCTTTTACTCTATCTACAGGCTGTGAAGGATTTTATAACATTACATCAATGGTTAATGATGCCATTAATACTGCTAAAGCAGAAAGTGGTATATGTGTTATATATACACCACATACAACAGCGTCTATTACAATAAACGAAAATGCAGACCCTGATGTAAAAAAAGACTTAACCTTTTCCCTTAATAAAGTAAGTCCTGACAGACCAGAGTTTAAACATTTTGAAGGTAATTCAGCAGCTCATTTAAAATCATCATTAATAGGTTGTAGCGAAACTGTTATTATTGACAAAGGTAAACTTCTTTTAGGAATATGGCAAGATATTTATTTTTGTGAATTTGATGGACCGAGAACAAGAAAGTTTTATGTTAAAATAATAAAGGATAATTAAAAGCAATTAAGGAGCAAACTATGAAAAAAATACTTGCAATATTTCTATCAATAACAATTTTATCTTCAACAGCAACAACAATATATGCAAAAGAAACTGATGAAACGAGAACCCAAAAGGTAGAAATATTAATTGAACAAATGCTTAAAGAAGATGGACCAGAAAATGGCTCATTATGGAATAAAGAAAATACAACTTCTTTCAAATGGTCCTATATAAATGGTTGTATGGTATCAGCAATTTTAGATTTATATAAAGTTAAAGGTGACAAAAAATACAAAAATTTTGCTGATAACTATATGTCACCTTTTATTAGTACAACAAAAGATTCAACAAAAGGTTATATTGCAGCAGATAAATTTAAAATTTCAAGCTATACTCTTGATGACCTTAACAACGGTAAGGCTCTTATTGAACTTGTAAATTTAAATTCTGCTAATAAAAATAAATATCAAAAAGCCTTAACTGAAACTCTATATACAGATATTTTACAATATGAATTAAATAATCAAAAAACAGCAGAAGGTAATTTGTGGCACAAAAAAGCCTATCCTTATCAGGTTTGGCTTGATGGTATATATATGGAAACACCATTTTGGCTTGAATATGAACTTAATATTATAAATAGTCAATCAAGTTTTATTAATGCCTCTAATAATATTACAAATCAAATAGAAAATGTGTACTCCAAGTTAAGAGATACCTCTACAGGACTTTACTATCACGGTTATGATGCTCAGGCTGATAAAAATAGCGGAAACTATAATTCTTCAAATGCTATAAGTTG
The DNA here is from genome assembly GCA_900543365.1 of uncultured Eubacterium sp. GTDB lineage: Bacteria > Bacillota > Clostridia > Lachnospirales > CAG-274 > Gallispira. The sequence goes on from UQRG01000027.1 coordinate 2,849, forward strand.
GGCAACAAAAAATACTGGTCATTCTTCAAGCTATTGGCTGAGAGGTACTGGTTGGTATACTATGGCACTTGTTGATGACATAGAACTAATGCAAAATGCCCAGAAAAAATACAACATTGATTTAAGCTCAAATATTAATAAGTTAAGTAATATTTATACTGAGCTTATAGATTCATTATTAAAATATCAAGATAATAATACAAAAATGTGGTATCAAGTTATTGATAAAAAAGATAGTAAATACAATTATATTGAAACAAGTGGTTCAGCTGCTATAAGCTATTCTCTTATGAAAAGCTATAATATAGGTATAACCAACATTGATTACTACAATAAAGGGTTGGAAGTATTTAGAGGTATATGTGATAACAAACTTGTATATTCTAGTGAAACAAAAGTAGAATTAAATGATATATGTATGACAGCTGGACTTGCTGGCCCAAATTCTGGTGTAAAATCATCATCTGCCACAATTGGACCTAAGCATAATGCAAGAGATAGTTCCTATGATTACTATGTTTCAGAAAAAATTGTAAGTAACGATGCAAAGGGAATTGCACCTTTGATATTTGCATATTGTCAAATGTTAAATTTCAATAAAAATATTGGTGATGTGAATTTAGATAATATAATAGATACAAAAGATGCAGCACTAATTTTAAAATACATTTCTGGTTCAGTTAAACTTACAAAAGAACAACTTAATGCTAGTGATATAAATAAAGACGGTAAAGTAGATATAAATGATACCGTTTCTCTACTAAAATTATTATAAACTTTAAGGAGGTAATGTGAAAACTTTACCTCCTATTTTTATAAAAAAAGCTGTACTCTAGCATTAAACTAAAGTACAGCCAAAATATAATTAACTACTTTCTTTCAATATTAACAGTGCCCTTATTGCTATCAATAGTAACAAGTAACTTGTCTGGAATAGTTGAAGCAACATCAATATCACAGAGGATACAAGGAACTTTTAATTCTCTTGCTAAATCTACAGCGTGAGTAAAATCAACCTTGCTGTCATCAGAACCTACAATAATAGCACCAGCCTTCATCATATAAGGAATAAGACCCTTATCTGGATTAGATGTTACAAAAATATCCCCTGACTTAAAGTGAAGCTTTGCATCAGCAGCGCTAGTACAAATGTTAGTGTGTGAAGTAAACTTAGATGCTTTAGTCATAGCTCTACCAGTTAACAAAACATCACCAACAATACCAACCTTAATAGTATTAGTAGAACCAGTTGTACCAAGAGGAGTACCACCAGTAAACACCATAAGGTCACCACTATTAGCATAACCAAGCTTAAGTGCCTTATCAGCTAAAGCATCAAAACCAGCTGACATACTCTTATGTTCAAAGTCAATCTGCATTGGAGTAGTACCCCAAATAAGGTTAAGCTGTCTGCAAGTTCTTTCAACAGGAGAGCAACCTAAAATAGGAGTAGCTGGTCTATACTTAGAAACTTCTTTAACTGCTCTACCAGATAAAGTCATAGTAGAAATAATAGAAGCATTTAAGTCATTAGCTGTAGTACAAGCTGAATGGCTAACAGCACTTGTAATATTTCTAACCTTTAAACACTGAGAATAAGCTTTATTAAATCTTTCAGCGTAATCAATAGAGGCCTCAACCTTCTTAGCAATTCTATCCATAGCTTTTACTGCCTCAACAGGATAATCACCCTGAGCAGTTTCGCCAGAAAGCATAATAGCATCAGTAAAATCATAAATAGCGTTAGCAACATCATTAACTTCTGCTCTTGTAGGTCTTGGATTGTCAATCATAGAGTTGAGCATCTGAGTTGCAGTAATAACCGGCTTACCCTTCTCAATACACTTCTTAATGAGAAGCTTCTGAACAAGTGGAACTTCTTCAAAAGGAATTTCAACACCAAGGTCACCTCTAGCAACCATAATTCCGTCAGTTACTTCAAGAATTTCATCAATGTTATCAACACCATCTCTGTTTTCAATCTTAGAGATAATCTGAACATCACTACCACCACATTCCTCAAGAACTCTCTTAATTTCAAGAACATCCTTTGCAGAACGAATAAATGATGCAGCAATATAATCAACACCAACACTTACACCAAACTTAATATCGTCAATATCCTTTTCAGTAAGAGCTGGAAGATTAATGTGTACATTAGGTAAATTTACACCTTTCTTAGTACCAAGTAAACCAGAGTTTACAACACGACAAATAACATCGTTACCCTTAATGTCTGTAACTGTAAGTTCAATTAAACCATCATCAATAAGAACTGTAGAACCTACACTTAAATCTTTAGTAATATCTGCATAAGTAACAGCAACTCTAGTGTTATCACCTACAATATCATCAGTAGTAAGAGTGAAAGTTTGACCTTCTTCAAGCTGAACTTTCTTACCGTCAACTAAATCTCTTGTTCTGATTTCAGGACCCTTAGTATCAAGGATAATAGGAATAGGAGCACCAAGTTCTTCTCTAGCTTGCTTTAAGTTAGCAATTCTCTGACCGTGTTCTTCGTGGTCACCGTGAGAAAAGTTAAGTCTTGCAGCACTGATACCTGCCTCAATAAGAGCCTTTATCTGTTCAACAGAATTAGAAGCTGGACCTAAAGTTGAAACAATCTTAGTTTTACGCATAAATATTTCTCCTTTTTTAAACAAAATTATTCAAATTAATTATATAATAACACAAAGACAAAGAAATTTCTACATTTTTTTTATGTTTTTACAAAGTTTATACTAAATTTTATTTTGTCCATAAATAATTATAAATATTGCATAAAACCAAGGCTTTTAAACTATATCTGTTATATTATTAAAATAATAACTTACAACATTAAAACTATATAAGTTATATTATAAAATGTATAAGAGGAATTTGTTATTACCAGAAACAAATTTAATTCTAATTTTGAATATTTATATGACACATTTTCATTATATCAATAGCATTGCTATGACTTGTCGGCGTAACACCTGCACAGCAAGATGAATCAACATTTATTGGTACTTCTGGCATATAAGCCTTAAAAAGCATAGCATTATTTATAACGCATATATCCGTACACAAACCTACAATCTCAATTTCAATATCTTCAGTATTACTTCTTTTGCTTAAAATCTTAGCAAGTTCCAACGACCCAAAAGAATGTTTATCTAAAATAGTAGCACCATTAAGTACATCTGCAACTTTACTATTTATCTGCCAACCTAATGTATTTTTTACACAATGGATAACTGGAAGATTTTTGCCTTCACTTGTTTCCAGATAATTTTCAAAATGAGTATCTCTTGTAGCATAAACATTTTTACATTCATAAGCTTTAATTTTTTCAACAACTTTATCAACAATAGCTACAGCCTCAGGTGTACCTAAAGAACCATCTATAAAGTCATTTTGCATATCTATAACAACAAGGATTTTTTCCAACATTAATCCTCCTTTATACAATCAAATATTACATCAAAAATAACATTGCATTTATCTAATTTAAGTTTAAGTACAATATAAAATATAATATATATAAGTATAACAACAGTGCAAGTTACTATATCCTTAAGCACTACACCTGCGGCAATACCTAAGACAGCAGCAACAACTGTTATTATTGTTGTTGATTTGTTTAATAAATCTAAAGTATCACCATAACTTAATTCGTAATCAATATAATATCCTTCTGTATCAATACCGATAGTACCAGTTAAGTTTATTTCTTTTTTGTCTTCTCTATAAATCTTAACACAAATATTATTATCAGTTTTTTCACCAAAATCTAATACAAAATTTTTATATGGCTCAAATTTTTCTTTTAATCTTTTCACTGCATCATCAACTGTTTTGCAATTATCAAGTTTCACAATATATCTGCCCATAACTAACACCTCTATATTTTCTTAATTTTGTTACTTATTAATTTACTAAATGATTTTAAATATATTTCTTTGTATTCATCAAAATCAATAAATTTACCATTTGAAAGAACCTCCATTTCCACACCAAAAAGATTGACACAAAAATCAAGTTCCTTTAAACCATTTTTTAAATAAAAACTTTTTCTTTTAAGTCTTTGTTCCATATTTTCAGACTTAACTTTAGTACTTTCTATTTCAAGATAAAACACCTTGTTTTTGTATTTATCAAGCATAAATTTCAAGGCTTTTGAACCATAACCTTCTCCTCTTTTATTTTTAGCTATAGCAAAATAAACAAGAAGTACCTTATTATCTATTTCAGTAGTAATAGCAAGTCCACAAAACTGCCCCTCATCCTCAATTCGCATAATATTTGTCATACCTCTCCATTGATTAAACACAAGAAGAGGAAAAGGTTTCTGCTCTACTTTAGGAAATGCTGTCTTATATAATTTTTTTATTTCTTTTAAATCTTTTTGAGATTTTATTTTAACAAGTTCCATTTTATTCACCTATAGTTGTTGTTTCAGTATTCTGTTGAACATTTAAACCTTCTTGAAGTATACTTAAGTTTCTGTATGTAATACCAGCCAAAATTATAAAAAGTATAATGGCTATTACAAGTACAATTTCAGCAACTTTTCTATTTTTATTACTCATATTTTCACCTTAAGCCTTAAAAAAACTTTCAATATCTTCCCACTTACAATTTACTGAACCTTGAGCAAAGAAAGGCTTGCCACCACCTCTGCCATTAAGAGTTGCGTTCATATCCTTTATAAACTGCTTTAAGTCACCGTCTTTTTCACAAACAGCATACTTATATCCCTCATCATTATTTCCAGAAAATACACCAATTTTTCCAGTACATCCATTTTCCATAAGTAAATTTGCAAGATTTCTAACACCATTAGGGTCTAAACCTTTTTCACAAATGATAACACTATCTTTGCCGGCATATTCCTTAACAATAGTATCTAGTCTTTCGTTTTGCATTTCTATTACAGTTGATTTTAATGTATGATTTTCGTTTAAAAGTCTTTCAACAGCCTTAGCAGTTTCCTTTACCTTAGCTGAAAGTAAGTTAGAAATTTCCTTATTTTGTTCCATTACACTTGTAATATGGTCAAAGGCTCTTTTTCCACAAAGCATTTCAATTCTTACGCCACCTTTATAAGCCTGGCAAGAAAACATTTTAATTATACCAAGCTCACCACTAAATCTAATGTGAGTACCACAGCAAGCACAAAGGTCAGCACCAGGAAATTCTACAAGTCTAACTTCACCTTCAAGTTCCTTTTTACTTCTATATTCAATATTTTTAAGCTCATCACCTGAAGCAGTAAATATTTTACACTCAACATTTGACCATACATAACGATTTGCTTTTAACTCAATCTCCTGTACCTGTTCCCAATTAAGTTCACCATCAAGGTCAAGTGTAATCATATCACTGCCCATATGGAAACCAACATTGTTGTATCCATATTTTTCGTGAAACATACCACTTACAATATGTTCTGCTGAATGTTGTTGCATAAGGTCAAATCTTCTTTTCCAATCAATAACACCCTTAACTTCAGAACCAACTTCAAGAGCTTTATCTGTATAATGAATAACATTTTCGCCCTTTTCACCAACATAAGTTACATTAGCATCACCAATGGTACCTAAATCACAAGGCTGACCACCACCTTCTGGATAAAAAGCAGTATTATCAAGTACAACAGCAAAACCTTTTTTATCTTCTTCACAGCTTACTACTTTAGCAGTAAATTCCTTTAAATATGCATCTTTATAGTATAACCTGTTTAAATCCATTTTTATCTCTCCTTACATTAACTCTCCATACATTGTTTCTTCTCCAGCTATATCTATCAGTTTAACTTTAACAAGTTTGTTAGTTAAATCCTCATTAGACTTACAAAGAACCTTAATATAATTAGTTGTATGACCCTCATAATATTCACCATCAAGTCTTTCAAAAAGAACTTCAACAGTCTGACCAATATATTTAGACATAAACTCTTTATTAAGCTCCTCACTTAATTTAAGCATTTTGTGACTTCTTTCACTTTTAACCTCTGGTGGTACTTGAGGTCTTATTTTAGCTGCCGGTGTACCAGTCTTTGGTGAATAAGGGAAAACATGAATTTTACTTAACTTAATTTTTTTAGCAAAATTATAGCTTTCATTAAAATTTTCCTCTGTTTCAGTTGGAAAACCAACAATGATATCTGTTGTAATAGCTACATTAGGAAAAGTATCTCTAAGTCTTTGACAAGCATCAGCATATTCCTGAGCTGTATATCTTCTATTCATAGCCTTTAAGGTATCATCTGAACCACTTTGAAGAGAAAGATGATAATGATTACAAACCTTCGGCAATTTAGCCATTCTGGCCACAAATTCATCATCAACCGCCTTAGGTTCCATTGAACTAAATCTAATTCTTTCAATACCCTCAACTGAATGTACTTTTTCAATAATATCAGCAAGAGTAATATTTCCTAAATCAAGACCGTAACTTGCAATATGAATACCTGCAAGTACAACTTCTTTAAAGCCATTTTCAGCAAGAGTCTTAACTTCCTCAATAACATCCTCTGGCTTTCTGCTTCTTATTGGACCTCTTGCATAAGGAATTATACAATATGTACAATATCTATTACAGCCTTCCTGTATTTTAATATAAGCTCTAGTTCTATCTTTAAGATTAGATACCTTAAGGGGTTCAAATTCTTTTTCTCCCTTAATATCTGTTACAGCATTTAAAACACCTTCTTCAGCCTTATACTGTTCAACAATTTCAACAACCTTACTTCTATCTTTAGTACCAATAACAATATTAATTCCATCAAGCCCAGCTACTGCCTCTGGTTTAACTTGTGCATAACAACCTGTTGCAACAATAATAGCATTTTCGTTGCATCGTCTTGCCCTTCTTATCATTTGGCGAGACTTCTTATCACCGAAGTTAGTAACTGTACAAGTATTTATAATATAAATATCTGCATAATCATCAAATTCAACTATTTCATAACCCTTATCTGCAAAAAGTTCAGCCATAGCCTCACTGTCATATAAATTAACCTTACAGCCAAGAGTTGTAAAAGCAATTTTCTTCATATTAAAATCTCCAAACAAAATATTTTAAAACACTATTCCTATTTTAACAGAAATGTGTTATATTTAAAAGTAGTATTTTGAAAAAAGGAGAAAATTTAAATGAATACACCTGAAACAAGTAAAAAACTAGTTAAACTTGTAGAATATAAAATCAAGGATACATTACTTAACTTAATATATGACCTTGCAGAAAATCCAACAGCAAAGGCAGGATATATTGTACCTCAATCAATTTTAAATATTAAGGATAAAATTGAAAATGCTTATGTTGAATTTGAAAATGTTGTTGATACAACTGAAAGAGATGACTTTGAAAACCAATTAAAGATTATAGCAAAAGAAATTATTGATAGTGGAATTAATGTAAACAAATATGTTGCTTACAACGAACAGCTTGGCGAAAAACTTTTAAAATATTACAAATTAAATGATGTTAGAAATGTTAAAACCGAAATTCCTCTTAACAATTCAGCTATTACTGAAATTGTAAAAGGTTATTTATCAACGCTTCCTGATTCATTTGAAGGTAAATTTGCAATGTCAGAAATTATTTCATCATTGCCTCTCAGAATGACAAGAAAAAAATACAACGACTATGTAACAAAAGCAGTTGAGCTTCTTTCAAAAGATTTACCTAAGGAATTTTCAAATTCCTGTATAGATAGATTGAAAGATATGTTCTATGCTGACTGTGAAAACACCTTTAAATCAGATTTTCCTCTTATGTATGAAAAACTTAAGGCAACAGAAGAAACTGTATCTGAAATCAATAATGAAGAAATAACAGAATCACTTAATGACATTGATGGTAATGTCGAGGCTTTACATAACATTTTTGCTCTTTTAAGTGTTTATTTTAACGATGTTATTTACTTACAAATATTATCAATGTTTGCTGTTGACAGCGAATTTTTATTTAATGATGATATGATTGCCAAAGACTTATACTATTCTTTAAAAGACATTATTACAACAAAGGATAACAGCCTTTTAGAGGAGATTTTAAATAGGGTTGAAAATGAAATTGGTGAAAGATTTGACCTTGCAAAACCTATTGAAGAAGAAATAAAAGATAAGTTAGAAAAACTTACTCAAGATGAATACGACAATCTTCCTACTGATACAATAACAGCTATTAATGTAAGCAATACTATAAGCCAAATGTTTTACAACGAACTTGACCAGCAAATTATGATTTCAAAATGTTCAAATGATGATTTTGATCAGGCAACTAAAGAACTTGTAGACTACATCAATAAAAAAACTGAAAATATGACTACAAATGACAAGAAATTTTTAAAGCAAAGTTTCTTAAAGCATATTCCTTGTCCTATGACTATAACAGAACTTGGTGATTATTGTGGTTATGCTCTTGATGGTGTAAATGACAGAAACACTAGCCTTGTAGCTTACGGAAATATCTTTCAAATTACAGATGAAGCAAGAAAAGAAATAGATGAACACCATCATCACGATGACAACTGTAATTGTGGACACGACCACAGCCACGAACATTGTAACTGTGGTCACCATCATAATTAATCAACTAATAGGTACATTATTATATATTTCATCTTATTACCTATTATTTAGGAGGTTAATATGACAGGTTGGTTAGTAATAAATGGTTTCTTACACAGTAACAAATTTAATGAGATATACAGTTGGCTTAAAACAGCTTTTGAAAAAAAAGGTCATACAATAAATGTATACACAAATATTGAACTTGCAAATATAACAAAAATTGAAAACAAGCCAGATTTTGTTCTTTTTTGGGATAAAGATATACCTCTTGCTAAAAGACTTGAAAAAATGGATTTGCGACTTTTTAATTCTGCCACAGCTATTGAAAATTGCGACAATAAGGCACTAACATATATAGAACTTAAAGGAATTGTTAAAATGCCAAAAACAATTATTGCACCTATGACATACAGAAACATAGGTTACAACAATACTGACTTTGTTAAAAATTCTATAAATACTCTTGGGCTTCCTGTTGTCATAAAAGAATGTTTTGGTTCATTTGGTCAACAGGTCTATTTGGCTGAAAGTTATGAAAAAGCTATAGATATAGTAAAAAACACAAATGAACCTCTTATTTTTCAAGAATTTATAGCCGAAAGCAAAGGAAAAGACATAAGAATAAATATGGTTGGAAACAATGCTGTTGCATCGATGCTTAGATATAATGATAATGATTTTAGAGCAAATATAACAAATGGAGGAAGTATGAAAAATTATACTCCAACAGAAAAAGAAATAGAAATTGCACAAAAAGTCTGCAAAGTATTAAATCTTGACTTTGGAGGTGTTGACATACTTTTTGGAAAAAACGGACCAATTGTTTGCGAAGTCAATTCTAATGCCCATTTTAAAAATATTTATGATTGTACAGGCGTTAATGTTGCTGATTACATAGGAGATTATATTGAAAAATGTGTGGTTGGATAATATATAACAAAGATGATTCAAAAATAAACAGTACCTACATACAATGGTATATAGATAAATTTGCTAAAGAAAATATCAGCCTTAAACTTGTGTATACAGATGAAATAGACTACATAAATTTACCTAACTTTGCTATTGTAAGAGCTATAAGACCCGATATAACAAAAAAATTAGAAAACCTTGGAGTAAAATGTTTTAACAATAGTTTTGTATCTAAAATTGCTAATGATAAAGCATTATCCTACAAATACTTGTCAGAAAACGGAGTTAAAATTTTACCTACATACTATACTATAGACCAAATAAAAAATTATCCTGTAGTTATAAAACCGAAAGATAGTCACGGTGGTGATAGAGTAAATATGGCGAATAACTATAATGAACTTATGTCACTTATGCCACAATATAATGGTAACAACTATGTTATACAAAATGTGGCAAGTGACAAAGGAAAAGATTTAAGGGTATATGTTATTGGCAATAAAATCATTACAGCTATGTTAAGAGAATCAAAAACAGATTTTAGAAGTAATTTTTGCTTAGGTGGTTCTGCATCAGTTTACAATCTTAGCAAAGAAGAAATTAATAAGGTAAAATCAATAATTAACCTTTTTGACTTTGATTTTGTAGGTATAGACTTTATTTTTAACAATGGTAAAATAGTATTTAACGAAATTGAAGATGTAGTTGGTAGCAGAATGGTATATACTTATACTGATATAGATATTGTTGACTTATATATTAAATACATTTTGCATAAATTATAATTATTTTTTACAATTATGTGATATAATAAGAACAATTTACTAGAAATATTAAGGAGGATAATGTTATGAAAATTGCTATGCTTACTAGTGGCGGTGATTGTCAAGGTTTAAATGCAACTATGAGAGGTGTTGCAAAGACTTTATATAACGAATTTAAGGACTTAACTATTTATGGTATATTAGATGGATACAAAGGACTTATTGAGGGCAATTACAAAAAACTTAAGAAAGAAGACTTTTCCGGTATTCTCACTCTTGGTGGCACCATATTAGGTACATCAAGACAGCCTTTTAAAAAAATGCAGATTATTGAAGAAGACGGTGTTGATAAAGTCAAATCAATGATTAACACCTACAAAAAGCTTGAACTAGATTGCCTTGTTATATTAGGTGGTAACGGTACTCACAAAACAGCTAATCTTTTAAGTCAAAACGGTTTAAATGTTGTTACACTACCAAAGACTATTGACAACGACCTTTGGGGAACTGATGTAACATTTGGTTTTCATTCAGCAGTTGATGTTGCAACAGATGTAATTGATAGAATTCATACAACAGCCACTTCTCACGGCAGAATTTTCGTTGTTGAAGTAATGGGACATAAAGCAGGTTGGCTTACTCTTTATTCAGGTATTGCTGGTGGTGCTGATATTATTCTTATTCCTGAAATTCCTTATGATATTAATAAAATGAAAGAAGAAATCGAAAAGAGAACTGCCGAAAATAAAGGCTTTTCAATTATTGCAGTTGCTGAAGGTGCAATCTCCGTTGAAGAAAGCAAAATGAGCAAAAAGGAATTTAAAACAGTTAGAGAAAATATGAAACAATCTTCTATTGCCTATAGAGTTGCTGACGAAATAATGAAGATTACTAACCACGAAGTAAGAGTTGCTGTACCAGGTCATGTTCAAAGAGGTGGTGCACCTAATCCTTATGATAGAGTTCTTTGTACAAGATTTGGTGCTTTT